>JBKJXJ010000220.1:0-8287 GCA_046716125.1 Candidatus Eiseniibacteriota bacterium | reverse complement strand
GGAGGGCCCGACCATGATCCGCAGACTCGCGCCGGCACTGCTGGCGCTCTCGCTGGCCACCGGCTGCGCCGGCCCGGCCAAGCTCGCCGAGCGGAGCGAGGACAAGCTCGCCCGTGGCGACCACTGGCAGGCCTGGACGCTCGCCACCCGGGCGCTCGACAAGGCGCCCGCCAATCCGCGCGCCCGTCTCGCTGCAGCGGCCGCGGCCGCCTCGATCTCGCAGGACTGGCAGCGGCGCATCGCCGCCATCGCCGAAGCGGACACCATGGCCGCGGCCGAGCAGGTGCTGGAGTTCGCCTCGTTCCGTGCCGGCGCCATCCGGTACACGACCGTCACGGTGGACGCCGTCTGGGCGGCCGATGAGCGGATGCTGCGCCAGGCCGCCGCCCGGGTGCACTACCAGCGGGGCGCCGCCGCGATGGTGGCGAAGCGACCGAAACGGGCCTGGCTGCATTTCTCGGACACCGAGCGCTTCGTGCCCGGATACCGGGATGTCGCGGTCCGCGCCGAGCGGGCCTACGAGAGGGCGCTCACACGGATCGCGTTCGTACCGTTCACCGCCTCAACGGGCCAGGCGGCGCTCGGGCGCGAGGTGGCCGCCGGCTGGCGCGACGAACTGTCCCGTCGCGTGGCGCCCCCCGAAGCGCGGTTCACGCGCATCCTCGGGAGTCACGCCGTGGAGCACACGATGACCGTGTCCCAGCTCGGACGCACGTCGCGACAGGAAGCGCTGCGGCTGGGTCGCGAAGCGGGCGCCGACCGCATCCTGTGGGGTTCGATCGGCGGGGTGAATGCCGAGACCCGGCTGCATGTGTTCAAAGACAACATCGCGCGGCGCGTGAAGGAGAAGGGCCCTGACGGCAGCGAGGTGGTGCGCTGGCAGGAGCACCCGATCGAGGTCGTGGCGCGCGTGCGCACGGTGACGGTGGACGTGGAGTACGAGCTGATCGCGATCCGTGGCGGCGCCACGGTCGCCCGGCAGCGCGCCGCGCGCTCGAGCAGCGCCCGCGTGGTGTGGACGTCGTACACGCCTGAGGGCGATCTGGCCAGCTACCGGCTGGTCTCGGATCCGGTGCGCGAGGCCGACCCGGCCCGCTTCCGGGAGGTCGAAGGTCGCTGGCACTCGGTGTGCGGAGAGAAGACCACCCTGCAGCAGGTGCTCGAAGCGCGCCGTTCGACGCGCAGCGGGGCCCGCTACGACCGTAACGTCCTGCCCCGTATCATCGCCGGCGCGGCCTTCGTGTTCCTCGAAGACCTGCCCCCGCCCGAGGACCTGGCCTATGCCGCGCTGGCGGGCGGTTGGCAGCCCCTGCGGGACGACCTGTTGCGGCTCGACCCGATCGACGACGTGGACCTGGGCGTCGCGGCCGTCGAGGACGGGGGGCGCTGAGCCGGATCCGCGCCATCTTTCGCTGGACGCCGCGAGCACGGAATGCATACTTGCGCCCAGGTGGTATGCGAGGCGGACCGCAGGGCCCTCGTCCAGGGGGAGGTGGGTCGATGGGTGGGATCGGCCCCCGCGGTATGCATGGTTTCAATTCCGGCCGGGATGAAGGACCCATGCCCACGACACGTCGGACGCGACCGGTCGATCCGTCGAACGAGTCGCTCGAAACGCAATCCCTCGAAGTCAGGATCCTCGCCCACCGCGCGGAGCTGCTGAACACGCTCGCGCCCGGGATCATGCACCATCTGGCGAATGCCGGTCAGGGGCTGGAGGCGGCGCAGACCTCGCCCGAAGCGATCGCGCAGGTGGCGGTCCGGCTCGAGAAGGCGAGGCGCGCCCTCGGCGCGCTCATCTCCGAGCTGACCCTCGGGGGCGAGTCGGACCTGGGCGAGTCGCATGCCTCGGTGGATGAGGTCCTCTCCGAGGTCGAAGCCCTGCTGAGCTGTCAGATCTCGCTACCACGCGTGCGCGTCGTCTTCGCGCCACACCCTCCGCTCCCGGCCGCCCGCATCCCCGCCGACCATCTGCGCGACGCGCTGACGGCGGTCGTCACGAACGCGAAGGAGGCGATGGCGGACTCGCCTTCGGGCGAGATCCTCGTCTCGGTCGAGACCAGCGGCGAGTGGATCACGATCTCGGTCGCGGACGAGGGACCGGGAATCGACCTGGCGACGCTGGCGCGACTGTTCAAGCCCTATAACTCGACCAAGCCCGACGGGCATCACGTGGGCCTGGGCCTCTCGCTGGCGAGCGAGCTCCTGACGCGGGCGGGCGGGGACCTGAGCGTCACGGCCTCGGAAGTTCAGCCTCACACCCGTATCAGGATGCGGATCCCGGTGGTGCCGCCGGAGGGCCGGGTCGGTTCTGACTCCGGCATCCCGGATGCGCGCGCCTCGCGATCGCCGGTCGAGCGATAGCGTTGCCATAGCGCATCTGTCGGGCGGGGCGCCGTCGCCGCACGAGCCCCCCGGCAGATCGTGCCGAGCGCACCGGACGGCACTGCCGGTCTCGAGCGAGTCCGGCGTACGGGGGCGACCCCGCGGCCACATGAAGGCTAAGGCGGGGTCAGGCCCCGGTGGCGGGGGGCGTATTGAGCTTGTTGCGCAGCGTGCGCTCGCTGATGCCGAGCAGTTCGGCCGCCTTGGCGCGGTGTCCGCCGGTCGTCTGCAGCGCCCGCTGGATGGCGAGCTGCTCCAGCTCGCCGAGATCGAGTGGCAGTGCAGCGGCCGCCCCGGAGGGATGAGCGACCCGGTCGTCGCGGTTCAGGAACGACCCGGGCGTGAGTTTCCCGTCGCGATCCAGGATCACGGCGCGCTCGATGACGTTCGCAAGCTCGCGGATGTTCCCTGGCCACGGGAGCCCCATCAGGAATGGGATAGCTTCGGCCTGCACGAGCGGGGCCCGGACGCCGAGTCGCGTGGCGGCGGCGGCCACGAAGTGCTCGACCAGCATCGGCATGTCATCGAGCCGTTCGCGCAACGGGGGCGTGCGGATCGGCACGACGTTGAGTCGGTAGTACAGGTCCTCGCGGAATCGCCCCGCCTCCACCTCCGCCAGCAGGTCCCGGTTCGTGGTGGCGATGAGACGGGTGTCCACCCGGATCGGTTCGGTCCCACCGACGCGTTCGATCTCCTGCTCCTGGATCGCCCGCAACAGCTTGGGCTGGAGTTCGAGCTTCATCTCGGTGATCTCGTCGAGCAGGAGGGTCCCGCGGTGCGCCCGCTCGAACGCGCCCAGGCTGCGACCGGCCGCCCCAGTGAACGAGCCGCGCTCGTGCCCGAACAGCGCGCTCTCGACCAGCCCCTCCGGGAGCGCGGCGCAGTTGACGGTGACGAACGGCTGCGCACTACGGGGGCTCTGGTCGTGCACGGCACGCGCCAGCAGCTCCTTGCCGGTGCCCGATTCGCCCTGGATCAGCACGGTCGCCCGCGTGGGCGCGACCGCCGCGAGAGTCTCCATCACCTCGCTCAGCGCCTGACTCCCGCCGACGATCACCCGCTCGCCGCGCAGCGACGTGATCTCGCGCCGGAAATCCTCGTTCTCGCGTCGCAGCCGGGTGACTTCGAGCGCATTGGTCACGGCGATGCGCAGCGCTTCGGCGCGCAGCGGCTTGGTCAGATAGTCCACCGCGCCATAACGGATGGTCAGGACCGCCTGCTCGATGCTGGCGTAGCCGGTCATGATGATGACCGGGATGTCGTGGCCGCGCTGGCGGAGCTGTTCGAGCAGGTCGAGGCCGGTCGCCTCGGGCATGCGGTAGTCGGAGATGATGAGGTCCGGGAGCTCCACGGCGACCGCCGCCATCCCCTCGACGACGCTGCCGGCCAGGACGGGGCGGTGGCCGAGGCTGGTCAGGGCGCCCTCGAGCGAGGCGCCGACCGCGGGCTCGTCATCGATGCAGAGGATGGTGGACATGCGGTCACGCCCCCTTCGGCGCCGCCACCTTCGCGATGACCATGCCGGCCAGCGTCCAGCCGATGAGCACGTCGGCCATCGTCACGATGATGTAGCCGCTCGGGTGGTGCCACCAGATCCAGTTGGGCACCACGGCGATCAGGCAGACGGCGAGTGCCGCGGTGACGACGAACATCACCCGCCCCGCCCAGCTCATGCCCCCGGTCTTCATGACCAGCATCGTGACCAGCAGCGCGGCGAGGATGTTGAACAGAAGGGCGACGCCCATCTGGCGGCCCATGTCCTCCTTCACGCCGCGCCACACCACGCCGTAGAGATAGGGGCCCTCGGCCCTCCGCTGCGCGATCGACGTCTCGACCGCCTGCTTCTCGGTCTGCGACAGGCTCTCGAAGCCGGGGGGCATCCCCGGGAGCATGAACATGCCTCCAGACGGAGCATTGTCGAGGATTACCTGCGCCACCGCGGATTCGTCGGCGAACGACTTCATCGAGCTGTTGTGCCACGGGAGGAGCATCCACGAGACGGCGCTCCAGACGAACACCACCACGCCCCCGAGCACGGAACCCAGCACGAGCGACCGCATCATGGCAACCCCCCCGCGTTGGCTGTGAGCCCGCCCCCGGCCCGGTCGGGCCGGGTCCATCACCGGCTCAGCATCACCATCTGGCGGGTACCGGCGAAGCGGCCCGCCGTGAGCCGGTAGAAGTAGACGCCGGGCGCCATCCGGCGGCCATGGTCGTCGGTGCCGTCCCAGCTGAGGGTGTGCGGTCCGGCCTCGAGCCAGCCGCTCGCGAGCAGCCGGACCCGGCGTCCGCTCAGGTCGAACACCGCGAGATCTCCCGTGGCGCCGCGCTCGAGGGAGAAGAGGATCGTCGTCGCGCGGCCGAACGGCTCGGGGTGATTGTCGCCGAGGCGCGCCGCCACCGGGCCCGGATCCTCGACGGCGGTCACCCGCGGCAGCCAGCCGATGTCCTCGAACAGCTGGCGCGCGAGGTCCGGCTCGTCGTGGACCGAGGTGTTGAGCGAGGGCTCCATGACGAGGTTCGGCCAGGCCTCGACGTCCCAGTGGGACAAGGACGACCCGCCGGAAAGGGCATTGGGCGCGTACAACATGAGGCGGCCCGAGACGTCGGCCCCCGAGAGCCTGGCCGGATCGATGGTGAGTGTCACGTTGGCACCCGAGCCCAGCTGAGCGCGGATGGCGTTGCCATCGCCCTGACGCACCGCTCCCACGGTGAGCGTCAGGGTGGGATCGGTGCCCCGCAGCGTGGGCGGGGTGCTCGACACGAGGTTGTCCACGTACAGGATGCCGTGAGCGCCCGCGGCTTGGACGTTCTGTGCCTTGACCAGGTCGGTGCAGGCGCCCGAGCGGTCCACGAGGGCGATGTTCCCGGCGACCGCGCCCGCGTTGATGAGCGCCGTGCACGCGTCGCTGGTGGTGCCCGCGCCGTCGTCCGCCTGTACGACGTTGCGGGTGAGACCCGGGGTGGAGAGGTCGGGGCCGAAGCTCGCGCGACCCATCGCCATCGGACCCGCGATCGCGGCCGGGGCGTTGCCGACCAGCTGCGCGCGCGGGCCCAGCGTCGTCGGGGCCTTGAAGGTGACGGCGGGGCCGTCCCAGACCAGGTTGCCGTTGTTGATCGCCGACGCGGCGCGCTGGGCATCGGTCATGTCATCCCAGTGCAATCCGGTCGTGAGGTCCAGCATGAAGCGCTCGTAGATGTCGGGGCTGCCGAAGAACTCGGTGCCATCGCTCCCATTGACCAGGGTGAGGAAGCCCAGGCCGTGGGCGATCTCGTGCAGCGCCACCGGCACCAGCTCGATGTCGGTCCCCTCGTTGCCGTCGTAGCCGTAGTACCAGCTTCGTGAACCCAGGCAGGTGGGATTGTCCAGATCCGAGTTGAACGTGATGCCGATGTCGTTGGTGCCGGGCTCCAGGTCCACACCCGTCACCGCATTCGCGAGCGCTGCGACGTACCAGGTGTTCGCGTGCTCGGCGCCGGCGAAGTCGCTCTCCACGGTGTTGGGGCCCGCGGAGCCCAGCACCGCGCTGGTCGCGGTGCAGAACTGCGGATCGAAGTTGGCCTCCACGGTGATGACCACGGAGCTGGTCAGGATGCTCCCCCAGATGTTGGCGGCGTGCTGGAACACGTTGAACCGCTGGGCGCCGAGCGTGAGGCCGGGATTGCCGCCCACCGCGGCGCGCGGGCTGGGATCGTTGAATCCCTCACCGGCGCCGTCGGCGTTGATGACGGTGACCGTCGCGGCCACAGCGGGGCGCGGCGCGGCAAGAATCAGCGCGAGGGCAAGCAGCGCGAGCGCGGAGCGGGATCGAGCGCGGGCCATGGCTCACTCCTCCCGCGGGCCGACCCGCGCGCGCGTGAGGCGCGGGGCGCGATCGGCGGGTGAGCGAAGCGCGGCGGCGCGCGCGAGGGCGATAGCGCCCGCCTGATCGTCGGCACACGCCATGCTGAGGGTCCCGTCGGCGGAGAGGCTCGCCACGGTGTACGAGCGGAACCGGCCCTGGAGGTCCACGCGCCGCGACCCATCCGGGAGCATCTGCACCTGGAGCCCGTCGGTGGATCGCGTGAGTGCGGCGTCGTTCGCGATCTGGCGGGCGGCATCGGCTCCGCCGACGGTCGCGGACGCCTCGCCGGGCGGCGGATCGACCTCGACGACGAGCCCCGCCCTGCCCGGCGCCTGCACGGGCGGCGGCGCGCGTCGGGCGGCGCGGATGAGCGCCGGGTCGAAGGCCCAGGCGATGGTCGCGAAACAGATCACGGTCCGGACGGCGAACTCGACGATGCGGTTCATGGCGTCTCCCTCTGGGGCGGCGGAACTGGCGCGGACGACGCCGGGAAGGATACGACACCGCCGCCGCGGACACCCGCGGGAATGCCTGGCGCGGCGGTTCAGTCGCGGCGCACGCCGCGCGCCGCCCAGGCCCGGGCGGTGAGGGCGATGGACCCGTCTGACGAGGTGCGCAGTCGCCCGCGCAGCGATTCGCGCAAGGTCGTCCGGCGGCCTTCGTCCAGCGCCGCGCAGTAGCCGGGAGCCGGACCCTCGCCCGAGAGGAACGGCGTCCAGTAGTCGTCGAAATCCTGGAACACGGCGGGCGCGTCCACTGCCCGCGCCTCGACCGCGACGAGCCCGGCGGTCTCGAGCAGGCCTGCGAGCGCGGGGCGGCTGCACAGCGGGAATCGGGTGGCCTCGTCCAGCGCGGCCGCGTCCGGATCGAGCGCCACGGCGGCGTCCCAGAATCGCCGGATCGGCTCCATCCCCGCCGCGTAGTCCCACACGTAGACGGCCACCGTTCCGCCGGGTCGGACGACGCGTACCATCTCCGCGAGCATCCGTTCGGGGCGGGGCACGAAGTTGAGGACCAGGCCTGACACCGCGGCATCGAGTCGTCCGTCCGGGACGGGGAGTGCCTGGGCGTCGGCGACGGCGAAGCGCGCCCGGGGCCCCGCCGTCATGGCGCGTGCGCCCGCGAGATAGCCGGGTGAGCGATCGAGCCCGAGCAGCTCGCTCGCGCCGGCCTCGAGCAGCGTGGCGCCGAGCGCCCCCGTGCCACAGCCCACGTCGACGCACCGCATGCCCTCAGACAGCTCCAGCCACGCCACGAACGTCCCGGCCACGGCGCGGCTCCAGCGGCCCACGTAGCGCTCGTAGGCGTCGCCGGCGGACCAGCGGTACCGAACGTCGCCGCTCACGCGTCCGGCTCCGCGCGCAGCGCCGATCGGATGGCGGTCACAGCCAGCGCGCCGTGGCCGAGCGCGACCGCGATCCCGGCGACCGGGGGTCGCGTAACGTCGCCCACCGCCCACACGCGGGGCTGCGAGGTGCCGAACTGCTCGTCCACCGGGATGAACCCTTCTGCATCCCGCTCGAGCGCGCCGGCGCACCACTCGGTGTTGGGTACGACGCCCACCTTGACGACGACGCCCGAGACCGGCAGCTCGAACTCGCCCCGTGGCCCCGCGAGCCGGACCGCGCGCACGCGCTCCTCTCCCAGCACCGAGATGACGCGTGTATCCGGCACCACTTCGATGCGCGGTTCGGCCGCCACGCGCTTCTGGTACGCGGCGCGGGCGCGGGGTGCGCCGCGCGCCACGATGGTGACTCTGCAGCCGACGGCGGCGAGGAGCAGCGCGTTCTCGAACGCGCTGTCGGCGCCACCGATCACCGCCATCTCCTCGCCCGCGAAGGCTTCTCGATCCCGGTTGGCCGAGAACGAGACCCCGCGGCCCTCCAGCTCGCGCTCGCCAGGCACCTCGAGGCGCCGGCGCCGCGCGCCGGTGGCGATCAGCACCGCGTCCGCCGCGAGTCGCTCGCCGCCGGCGATGCGCACGGCGGGCGTTTCGGGTTCGAGGGCTTCCGCCGGCGCGCGATAGCGCACCTGGACGTCGTACGCGGAGAGATCGG
>JBKJXJ010000219.1:0-4649 GCA_046716125.1 Candidatus Eiseniibacteriota bacterium | reverse complement strand
CTCTCGTGGTCCACCCCCTGGCCGACCGCCACGTCGCGGGCGACGATCGTCCCGCGCATCGGCGCGACGATCTCGTAGTCGGTCAGGCTCTCGTTGCTGTGGACGACCGCCAGGCGATCGCCTTTGCCGACCACGTCGCCGAGCCGTGCGGCCAGGCTCTGGACGACCCCTGGAAAGCGCGGTCGGATCTGGACCACCCGTTCGGCGTTCAGGTGCACCTCGCCGGGCGTCAGGATCCGCACCTCGATCGGACGGGGACCGGCGAAACCGGTTTCGATCTTCCCGCCGCTCACGGCCTCGGGCCTCAACTCGACACGGCCCTCGCGCTGCTCGTACGTCCAGGTTTCGCGACGGCCCCGCCAGTCGAGCAGGATATGAGCCGTGAACGAGTGCGGCTCGACGACCGATTCGAGGCTGCGCAGGAACTCGACCTCGGCGCGGAACGGCAGACTGTCCCGACGGCCGGCGAAGCGCTCCAGGACGACCGTGAGGCGTGCTTCGGAGGGGGGCAGGGGACGTCCCTGTGGGTCGGAGAGGAACGCACGGAACTCCGGCGGAATGCCGTCCTCGGCGATCACCAGCTCCAGCCGGACGTTGTCTCCGCTGAAGAGGCGGCCCCCCTGGGGCCCCCGCTCTTCCTCGTGCGCGGCCTCGGTCGCTCCAGGTCCGTGGTCGTCGGGCGGCGTCTGTTTCGCGCACCCGGCCGCCACGATGATGCCCGCCACAAGGGCCACGCCCAGCCCGAATGCCCGGCAGGACGGCATGCCGGTTCGTGTCCCGTTTCTCATCGCTCCTCCTTTTCGGGCGCAGGCGCATCCAGCCGGACACCCACCAGTCGCTCCAATGCGCTTCTCATCCGCCAGACCTCGGCGGAGCCGTCGATCACGAGGAGATTTGCTTCAAGGAGGCTCCGTTGGCCTTCCTGGATATCCAGGTAGCCCAGTCGGCCGGCCCGGTATCCGGCGCTGATGAGCCGCATGGCCTCCTCGGCCGCCGGGCGAACCCGGTCACGAAGTCCCTCCCAGGCGGAGATCGAGGCCACGAGCCTGCGGTAGGCACGCCCGAGCTCTCCGCGCAGTTCGACCGCCGTCTGCCGCTCCCGCGCGGCCGCTGCCGCGTTGTCCGACTCGGCGGCCGCGATGGAACCCCCCCCGCGATTCCAGAGGGGGAAGGGCAGGGAGAGTCCGACCACCAACCCGGTGCCATCGACCTCGGACAGCCGGCGGATGCCGGCACCCACATGTAGGTCGGGCATGCGGGCCGCGCGCGCCTCGCGGATACGCCAGCCCGCGGCGGCGCGCTCGGCGGCCGCCCGGCGCAGGCCGGGGTGGGCCTCCAGACGCGCGACCATCTCCCCGAGCGGAGGGACCGCGATCGGTGTGGGGCCGGGCAGCGCCACCGAGTCGAACCCCGCTCCGTCCGCGCCCCATTGCAGGGCGAGGAGTTCGCGTGCCGACTCGAGTTCCGACTCGGCACGCCGGCGCTCGATCTCGCGCAGGGCGCGGAAGCCCAGCGCACGGGTGCGCTCGAACGCGGGAGCCGCACCGGCCTTCAGGCGCTCCTCGGCGGCGGCCACCGAGCGCTCCGCGACCTGTTCGGCCTCCCTCAGGCTGTGCACGCGCTGCTGCAGCACCCAGGTGTCGCAGAAGCGCTCGACGGTCTCGCCCTCGAGCACCCTCGCCAGGTGGTCCTGTTGAGCCCGTGCCAGGTCCACGTTGGCTCCGGCCAGACCTGCACGGGCGGCCCGATCGCCGCCGAGTTCGAACGGTTGCTCGAACAGGAACGACGTCTCGGCGCGTTCCGTGCCGAGGCTCAAACCGAAGTTCTCGTGCCCGGCGGCAAGCGAGGGATTCGGGATGCGTCCCGCCCCGCGCGTACGGGCCCGTGCCGCGTCGAAGGCGAAGCCCGCAGCACGCAGCGCGAGATGGCCTTCGCGCGTGAGCAGGATGGCGTCGTCGAGCGAAAGCACCCGACCGACCGAAGACTGGTGAACGCCGGGCGTTGTCGCGGGTGTGTTCGCTGCCGCCCGGCCTGTGGTCCCGCAGGCCAGGAGCAGAACCGTCGTGGCCGCAGTCATGCGGCCGATGCTGGAAATGATAGACAACGCCAACCTCCCTCGAAGCGAACCGATCCGCCCGTCCGAAAACAACGGGGCAACTCGCGCGCCTACTGGCGCGCGATACGGCTCAGATCCGAGGTCGGATCAACAGCGGAGGATGGTGGTGCGGGCGCCCGAGGAAGGATGGGCGCCCCCGCCCGCCGGCGGCTGCGGCGGGAGGAGGCAGGTCGTATTCCGGAGCGTCATCCCGGGGAGGGTGACGAACCACTGCGAGGCGTGCGGAGCACCGGCCTCATAGTCGGGCCGGGCCAATCGTGCGGACCCGGATCCCAGCGCGATGTCTTCACAGTCGGAGCCCGAATCCGGAACGCACGATTCAGTGCCCTGCGAACCGGTCGGGGTCGCGCAGCAGGTGGCGCCCACCTGGACGGCGGGCTCCACGGCGAGGTGACCGTCGGGACCGATACAGATCGCCCAGCCCGATGGGAGCAGGAATGTGCAGAGGGCCAGAGCCGTCGGTATCAGGGCCATCGCCCTGCGCAGCGGACGCGTCATGTGGTCAAGCATGGGACGCGGCCCTGCCGCTGTCAAACCGTCCCCTGGCGCGATGTCGCGCGACGATGGTCATCCAATGGTCATCGGCGCCCAACGTCCTCGAGTTGAGCGCTCGCCGAGCTTCCGATTCCCTGCATTCCGCTTCCTTGACCCATCTTCGCACCGGGCCTTATCGTCACCGTGTTTGGCCGCCATTTTCGGGCTCCGCGACCGCTCGGGCCCACGCCGTGCGGCGTTCCCGCCCACCTCAGGCTCCGAGGCGATGCCCCGAATGATCCGGATCGAGTCCATCAGCGAGCTGGTCCGCCGCGCCCTGCAGGGCGAGCGCGTGCCGCTGGCGCGCGCCATCTCGATGGTCGAGAACGAGGCGCCGGAGGCGGTCGCGATCCTCGATGCGTGCTTCGCCGCGAGCGGCCGGGCGTTCCGGATCGGCATCACCGGTCCCCCGGGAGCCGGCAAGAGCACGCTGGTCGCCCGGCTCGCCCAGGAATACCGGCGGCGCGGTGACACCGTGGCGATCGTGGCGGTGGATCCGACCAGCCCCTTCACCGGCGGCGCGTTGCTCGGGGATCGGGTGCGGATGGGCGAGCTCTCCGGCGACGAGGGCGTCTTCATCCGCTCGATGGCGACGCGCGGCAGCATGGGCGGGCTCGCGGTCCACACGGCGCAGGTCTGCGACGTGCTCGACGCGGCGGGATTCTCGCGCATCCTCATCGAGACGGTCGGTGTCGGGCAGAGCGAGCTCGAAGTGGCACAGGCCGCCGACAGCACCGCGGTGGTCCTGGTGCCCGAGTCGGGCGATGGCGTGCAGGCGATGAAGGCGGGCCTGATGGAGATCGGCGACCTATTCGTGATCAACAAGGCCGATCGCGAGGGCGCGGACCGCGCGGCGTTCGCGGTCAGGAGCGCGCTCGAGCTGCGGACGGTGGGGCGCGACTGGATCCCGCCGGTGCTGCTGACCACGGCTTCGCTGGGCGAGGGCGTCAACGATGTCGTCGAACAGTTCGAGGAGCACCTCGAACACCTGAAGCGCGGCGGCGATCTCGAGCGCCGGCGTCGTCGCCGGATGGAGCAGCGACTGCACGACCTGATGCGCGAGCGGTTGTGGGGGGAGTTCCGCGCCCGCGTGCCCGGGAAGATCTGGGAGTCGAGCGTGGATGGATTGATGGAGCGCAAGCTGACGCCGCATCAGGCCGCGGAACGGCTCGCGGGCCTGGCGCCGGCCGTGCCATTGAAGACTTCGGGGAACGCCTCGGGCAACGGTGGTGGATCACGGCCGGGGCACGGCCGGCGTGGCCGGATGAATGTCGCGAGGAATCGCAGCGCGCGCTGAAGGCGCGGTTCGACAAGGAGATCTCGAGATGGCGATGCGAACCAGGAAGAGCGGGCCACGCGTGCCCTCGCGCTCGCGGGCGCCGCATGCCGGCAAGGGTCGGACCGCCCCGGTGGTGCGCGGGACGCGCCGCGCGGCGGTCAAGGGGATGAAGCCTTCCGGCAACGGCGCCTGGGCCCTAGGGGCCACGACCGCGCAGCCGAACGTGCCGACAACCGGGGCCCAGCGCGCGGCGTGGGAGAGGCGCTTCGCCGAAGCGAAGCAACGCCCCGATCTCTACCCCTTCACCATCTCCGGGATCCCGATCAAGCCGCTCTACACGCCCGAGGACATCGCCGGCATGGACCCCTCGCGGGACCTGGGCTTCCCGGGCGAATACCCGTACACGCGCGGCGTCCACAGCTCGATGTACCGCGGGCGCATGTTCACCATGCGCCAGTTCTCGGGCTTCGCCGGGCCCCGCGAGTCCAATCGGCGCTACCACTCACTCCTCGGTCAGGGGCAGACCGGGCTCTCGATCGCCTTCGACAACCCCACCATCATGGGATACGACTCGGACCATCCCAAGTCGCACGGCGAGGTCGGCAAGTGCGGGGTGGCGGTGGATTCGCTGCGCGACATGGACATCCTGCTCGACGGGATCGATCCGGGCGTCACCTCCACCTCGATGACCATCAACGGCCCGGCCGCGATCATGTTCGG
>JBKJXJ010000218.1:0-3692 GCA_046716125.1 Candidatus Eiseniibacteriota bacterium | reverse complement strand
CGAGAAAGTGTTCGATGCCAACACCTGGGACGATGAGTCCGAATTCCGGCGCGCCATTCTGCAGATAGTTGATCGCCTGCCAGAATTCGCTCTCGCTGATGTCATGCTTTTCGATTAGCGACATGGTGCTTTCAAGGAGGTCACGCATGATCGCCTTCAGACGGGCATCGTCGCCAGCTTCGCCAATGCCGCTGGCACGGTCAAGCAGGGTTTGAACTTCCTTTGATGCTACGAGGTTCGTCACTTGGATACCTCCGATGGAGGATAGGAAACGGCGAAGGATCGTCAAGGACCAAGGGGCCTCGTCCGACGTGCGGCCTAACGCTCGCGCTCAGCGGCGGCGCAAAGCGCCGTCCGCTGCAGCGCGTGGTTAGACGGACTGTACGTTTGACCTCGCATCTCCAGGCTTTGCAGCCGCGCGCCGAATCAAATCGTTTGACGGCAGCTCGGGGTTCAGTACCTTGCGGGCCGTGTCGGCCCCGGCTACCGGCAGGTGCGATGGGTCGAGCAACCCGAGCTGCACTAGGACCGACGCCTGATCCCAGTAGATCCGCTCACAGACAACCTCTCCCGCACGCAGCTGGGCGACGACGACCAACGGAACCTCGACCCAACGGCCGGTCGGGGCAATGCCGGGCAACATCCAATCCATCACGATGTCGTGGGTGAACGAGAAAATCATCTCGTCGATCACCCGCTCCTGACCGACCGTCCGGCAGACGGGAGTCAGCCGCGTGTCGGCCGGCATCTTCGGGATGAAGTGACTGCCGTAAAACGCCAGCATCTCGTCCCGGCCGCGGCCACCGGTCATGACGGGGACATGATTGACGTAGTTGTCGTCGGACATGGTCGCCACCGTGGCAGCGGCATCCCGGTCCGCGAACTCACACCGGAGATGCCCCTCCCATACATCGATCAGTCGCTGCTCTTCGGGCGTGTACGTCGAGTCCAAGTCGAAACCTCTCTTTGGCATTCGCCCCCGACCGTCTAACGAGACGGCGCTAAGCGGCCGGCGATGCCGGTCCGCTCCAGCGGCAGGTTAGGCGCTGCGCCGATGCTTGGCGATGAGTTCTCGCACGGCTGGGACGAGATCCACCGGGACTTCCATCGCGGTGTGAGTCGTGGCCTCGAAAGCGGCTTCGTCCTCCGCCACCGCAGCCTCGTCACTTTGCGCCTCGTAGTGCTCAAGGAGGCGCCGCACGCGGGCTTCGTCCCATCCAGGTGGAAACTGGCTTTGCTTCGTCATGGTTTCCTCCTCCGGCGCCGCCGGAGCGCTCGCTTGGCCTTGGGGCCGAGCTCATACGCGGTAATCACGAACACGGAATCCGGCTCAGGGTCTGGGGCGTAGATGACTCGAAGATACCGCCCCTCGGTCGTTTGGCCCAGCGCCACCCGTGATCCCTCGCGGCCCGGTCGATCCTCAAGGGGGCGACTCAGGACGCTGCGCACCTCCTGCTCACTCACGTCATGGTTCTCCACGTGAGGATCGCCTGTCTCCGGGTCGATGTAGAATCGCACTTTCATGACACCGACCCTCCTTCCACAATGCGCCTAACGCTCCGCCGATAAGCTGCGGGCGCCGAAGGCGACCGTCAGCTTCACCGGCTTGTTAGGCCGAACCGCCGTTCGCGGTGGATCCATCAGCGTTTCGCGAGCCAGTCAAGTAGACTGGAGACGTAACCTGGGGCCGTGACGGGCCATCCACTTGGGCCTGACTGAAGGCGGAACGTGTGATCCGCCCCGGGATGAATCCGCACGGTCACGTCAGTATTCCCCGCGCTGCGCAGCGCCGCGGCGATGCGCTCGGCGCTCCGGGCCGCTGGCACACGCTGGTCGTCCTCACCATAAACGAGGAGGACGGGCACCCGGACCCGGGCCCACCATTCCACGGGCCGGTATTGCGCGAACATCGGCGAGAAGGACCAGTAGGCGTTATCGGGAGGCGGAGGGGCAAAGAACCATGGGCGCTCGCGAAACGCGGTGGCGAGGGAGTCGAGGCGCGCTCGAGGCCGTCCATGATATGCGACTGCAACCAGCTCACTCGCGTATGCCTTCCCGTTCGCGGAGTCTTCGGCGGAGCGTGCTCGTGGAAGGATCGAATTCAACAGGCTGAACACCTCGGTGGAGTCCGTCGGGAGCCCGGCAGCAGCCGAGCCGATGACAAACGCCACCGAAGCAGACCGGACGGCAACGAAGGGGGCGAGGGTGCCTCCCTGACTGTGGCCATGCACGCCGATCCGTCGAGCGTCAATGCGCGGTTCGCGGCCCAGAGAGGCAACCGCGGCCGCGCCGTCAGCAGCCAGGTCTTCCAGCGTCGCGACACGCCAGTCGCCAGAAGAACCGCCGACCCCGCGCTTGTCGAAGATCAGCGCGGCGATACCGCGATCCGCCAGCTGCGTCGCGAGGTAGCGCGAAGCCCACCGGCCTTCCGCGCCGGAGCCATGCAGGAAGACAACGGCAGCCAGGGAGTTCCCCGCTTGCGGAAGGAGCAGAGTCCCCGCCAGCGTCACCGGGCCGCTGGCGAAGGTGATCTCGCGCTCATCGAACGCCGGGGCTGCCGGCACCGTGCGGGAATAGAAGAACCGCCCGTCACCCGTGCTCTCCTGAAGCGCGCCCGCCAGCGAATCGCCTGCGAGCCTGCCGGTGAATGTCGCGGTTGTCCGATCACCGCGGAGCACCATCGTCACGTCGCAGCAGCCTCGGACCTGCACCTCGTTGAAGGGGATTCCACTCACGCGCAGGCGATCGGCGCCGAATGTCGCTGAGTAGCGGCCCGTGGTCGCGTCGCGTTTCACGTCGAGCGTGACGAACATGGAGTCGCCCGCCCGCGACCAGTAGCCCTGCCAACTGCCGGTCAGTCGCTCCTGACCCCGAGCTGGACTGGTCGCGATGCATAGAGTGACGAGCGCGATCGACAGCCGCATCGGATCCCTCCGTTGAGGTCTTTCCCTACACGATGACTTTCAGTCCGTCTCGGCCTAACTCAAAGTAGCGAGTTCAACATATCCGGCTACCTCACGGAAATCCCCGCGGTATCGCTGAACACCTTAATCTCGACATGACCCAGACCCGCTCCCAGACCGACACTCTGCGCTTCCTCTGTTGCCCCGGTATCCGGATAGCCCGCGGATGACGCTCGGTACAGTCCCTGGCGTTGCCAACGCCGAGGCGAGTGGCCAGGGGCGCGGGGGCAACCAAGATAGGCAGAGCACGGCAGCAGCCTATTCAACCCTTGCTGTACCGTCCATTCGAACACGTCCCCAGTTCGCCTTCCGCGTAGATAGGCGACCTCCCCCTGTCCGTGGCTCGACGCGGCACGATCGCCGATCGACGGGCGAATTCGGTCACACGACGCAGGATGCGGATCCTCCGAAAACGGGACAAGTGGTCCCGTTTTTCGTTCCTTCGCGTCCCCTTGTGGCCCCTCTAGTCCCTGCTCGTTGCCCACGTAATTACCTGTCGGCCTTCAGAATGCATTGCGCGACAATCGCTTCGAGCTGGCGGCGGTTATTGTCTCTTAATCAGTAGGTTGAAGGTTCGATTCCTTCGCGGCGCACCAACTTGGCTCGGCCCACCCATCCTGGTCCTGGACGCCGGGTCCTCAGGGCAGCCACAGCGTGTCGAGCCAGCTCCACAGGCTCGCGTGGCCGGCGCGCTGCATCATGATCGCGACGTGGCCGTAGCGGTGGAGC
>JBKJXJ010000217.1:0-3978 GCA_046716125.1 Candidatus Eiseniibacteriota bacterium | reverse complement strand
CGGGCACTGGAGGAGGCGACCGAGGCCGGCGCCGCGACCGGGCTCGACGTCACGCTCCCCGGGCGCAAACCGTGGATCGGTCATCGTCACGTCCTGGGGCAGATCCAGGACGAGCTGCTCGACCTGTTCCACGGGCTCGGGTACTCGGTCTACACCAGCCCCGAGGTCGAGAGCGAGAGCTACAACTTCACCAAGCTCAACTTCCCGCCCGACCATCCGGCGCGCGACGCACACGACACCTACTGGGTCGGGGAGGGCCGCCTGCTGCGCACCCACACGTCACCCGGCTGGGTGCGGGCGATGGAGGAGCGCAAGCCTCCGCTTCGCCTCGTATTCCCCGGCCGCGTCTACCGCGCCGAGCAGGTGGACGCGAGCCACATGGACCAGTTCCATCAGATCGACGGTCTGTTCGTCGGCCGGAACGTGAGCATGGCCGATCTGAAGGCCACATTGAATACGTTCGCGCGCTCGATCCTGGGGCGCGAGGTGAAGACCCGCCTCGTCCCGGTCTATTTCCCGTTCGTCGAGCCGGGCGCCCAGCGCGACGTGGCGTGCGCGATCTGCGAGGGGGTCGGGCGCGTCACGACCGCGGCCGGCGAGGGGCGCTGCCCGGTATGCGCGGGGCAGGGCTGGAGCGAGCTGCTGGGCGCCGGGATGGTCCATCCCAACGTATTCAAGGCGGTGTGATACGACCCCGAAGAGGTCACCGGGTTCGCCTTCGGCATGGGTCTCGAGCGCATCGCCATGGCCCGGTACTCCATCCCCGAGATCCGTCTGTTCCTCGAGAACGACCTGAGATTCCTGAGCCAGTTCTAAGAGGCGAATCATGAAGCGCTTCCTGTTGACGACGCTTGCGCTGCTGGTGGTCGCGGCGGCCGTGTTCCTGGTGCCGACGATCTGGTTCAAGCCATGGTCCATCGACCACTTCTACGCGCGCGTGTTCATCCGCTTCGCGATGGATCACCCGATGCTGCTGACCCAGCTCGGGATGCTCGATGGCACGCCGCTCGACTTCCACAGCTCCAAGCTCGACGACTTCTCGGTCGCGGCGCTGATCGAGGATGCGCACTTCGGAGAGCAGCAGCTCAAGGTGCTGCGCAGCTACGACCGATCGCGCATGACCCGGCAGCAGCGCCTGTCCTGCCAGGTGCTCGAGTGGTTCCTCGCCGACCAGGTCGAGGGCAACCGGTTCATGTTCCACGACTACCCGGTCAATCAACTGTTCGGCGTCCAGAGCACGCTGCCGGACTTCATGATCAATCAGCATCCGCTCAATCGCCCGAAGGACGCCGAGCACTACATCGCCCGGATCGAGAAGTTCGGCGTGGCGATCGACCAGGTGATCGAGGGGCTCAGCCTGCGCGAGCAGAAGGGGGTCATCCCACCCCGCTTCGTCCTGGACAAGGTGCTGGTCGAGATGCGCGGGTTCACGGGTAAGCCCCCGGCCGGGAATCCGCTCTACACGCACTTCGAGTCGCGCACCGACTCGCTCAAGGGCCTGGACCCGGCCAGACGCCTCGCGCTCCTCACGCAGCTCAGCGCGGCGATCGCGGACACGGTGTATCCGGCCTACGGGCGGCTGATCGAGACGTGCGCCCGGCTCCAGACGCACGCGACCGGCGACGACGGCGTCTGGAAGCTGCCCGATGGCGCGGCGTTCTACGACTACTGCCTCAAGAGCCGGACCACGACGTCGTTGCCCGCCGACAGCCTGCACGCGATCGGCCGGCGCGAGGTCGACCGCATCCAGGAGCAGATGCGCGTGATCCTGCAGGCCCAGGGTTACGCCGAGGCGGATCTCGGGGTCGCGATGAACCGACTGCGCGACGAACCCCGGTTCCACTATGTCGCCGACGATTCCGCGCGGACCCGCATCCTCGCCGACTACCAGTCCATCATCGATGACGCCAACCGGCGGGTGGACGGCCTTTTCGACGTGCGGCCCAAGTCCACCGTCCGGGTCGAGCGCGTGCCGGAGTTCAAGCAGGCGACCGCCCCGGCCGGCTACTACAACGCCCCGGCGATGGGCGGCGGCCGACCCGGCATCTTCTTCGCGAACCTGCGCGACCCGGCCGAGACCGCCAAGCTGGGCATGCGCACGCTCGCCTACCATGAAGCCATCCCGGGCCATCACTTCCAGATCGCGATCGCGCGTGAGCTGAAGGGAGTCCCGTTCTTCCGGAAGATCATCCCCTTCACCGCCTATTCCGAGGGCTGGGGACTCTATGCCGAGCGCCTGGCGCTCGAGCACGGCTTCCATCCCACGCCGTACGACTCGCTCGGCGCGCTGCAGGCCGAGCTGTTCCGCGCCGTGCGACTGGTCGTGGACACCGGCATCCACCGCGACCGCTGGACCCGCGCGCAGGCGATCGAGTACATGGTGCGCAACACCGGCATGGCCGAGCCGGCGGTGGTCACCGAGATCGAACGCTACATCGTGAGCCCCGGGCAGGCGTGCGCCTACAAGGTGGGACAGCTCGAGATCCTCGCCCTGAGACAGCACGCGATGGACCGGCTGGGCCCGCGGTTCGACATCCGCAAGTTCCACAACGTCGTCCTCACCAACGGGGCGCTGCCGATGGCGCTGCTCGGGCAGGTCGTGGACGAGTGGATCGAGACCGAGCTGCGCGCCACGATCGCTCAGGCGAAGGGCTGACGGGGCCGCGATGAAGCTCCCGCTTTCCTGGCTCCGCGACTGGGTGGAGGTGGACGCCACCCCCGAGGCGATCGCTGACGCCCTCACGCGGCATGGCCTCTATGTCGCCGGCATCTCGAGCCACGGCGCCTCGCATCCCGGCGTGGTCGTGGCCCGGGTGCTCGAGGTGAACCGCCACCCCAACGCCGACCGGCTCTCCCTGTGCCGGGTGGATGGGGGCTCGGGGGAGCTGCGGGTGGTGTGCGGCGCGCCCAACGTCCGCGCCGGGATGATCGTGCCGCTCGCCACCGTCGGCGCCACTCTGCCCGACGGGACGGTGATCAAGAAGAGCAAGATCCGCGGCGAGGAGAGCCAGGGCATGCTGTGTTCGGCACGCGAGCTCGGCCTGTCGGACGAGCACGAGGGCATCGTGGACCTCGAGCGTCTGCTCGGCGGCCAGGGGACGGGCAACGGCGCCGCGGCGCTGCCGATCGGCGAGGCCCTGGACCGTGTCCTGGACCCGCCCGAGACCGTGCTCGAGGTCGAGGTGCCGTTCAATCGCCCGGACGCGCTCGGCATCATCGGCCTGGCGCGCGAGGTCAAGGCGGCGTTCGGCGGCCGGTGGACCGCCGCCGCGGGCGACCGCCTGGCCGCGGCCGCCGACGCCGGCGATGACTTCGATCTCACGATCGACGACGGCGAAGGGTGCCCGCGCTACATCGCGCGGGTGGTCGAGGGCATCACCGTCGGCCCCTCGCCGCGCTGGCTCGTGCGCCGGCTCGAATCGGTCGAGCAGCGTTCGATCAACAACGTCGTGGACCTCACCAATCTGATCTTGTTCGAATACGGCCAGCCGCTGCACGCCTTCGATCTGGCGAAGCTTCGCGGTCCCGCGATCCGCGTGCGACGGGCGAAGGCGGGGGAGAAGCTCGTCACACTGGACGGGAAGGAGCGCGCGCTCAATCCCGAGGTCCTGGTGATCGCCGACCAGCAGCACCCAGCGGCGCTCGCCGGCGTCATGGGCGGCGCCGACAGCGAGGTCACGGCGGGCACGACGTCGCTGCTGCTCGAGTGCGCCTGGTTCGACCCGCGCAGGGTGCGGCGCGGCGCCCGCTCGCTCGAGCTCACGACCGAAGCCGCGAAGCGCTACGAACGCGGCGTGGACCCGGGCGTGGGCCCGGCGGCCACCGCTCGATTCCTCGCCCTTCTCGCCGAGGTCTCGCCCGGGGCCAGGCCGGCCGGCGGGCGCGAGCGTCGAGTCGGCATGCCCGCGGCGACCACCATCACGCTTCGCGCCTCGCGCATCGCGCGGCTGCTCGGCGTGGACGTGGGGGCCACCGAGG
>JBKJXJ010000216.1:0-3411 GCA_046716125.1 Candidatus Eiseniibacteriota bacterium | reverse complement strand
TCGGCGTCGCGGTCCCCGCGATCCAGTGGCTGGTGGTGCACAGCGACGATGTGCGCGGCCTCGCGCGTGTGCGAGCGTTCGTCACCGCGCCGCCGGAGCGCCCGCCGGCACAGCGCGGCACCACCTGGGACTACCTCGGCATCCGCAGCTATCGGCTCGAGCGCTTCGCCGAGGCGCAGGCCGCGTTCGCGAAGGCCGCCGAGACCTCGCCCAGCCCTCGCATCCTCCACGAGTGGGCGGTGTCGGCGGCCGAAGCGGGGGACGACCACACCGCGCGTGACGCTTATCGCCGGCTGCTCGAGAAGGACCCGGGGAACCAGCTCGGCTGGCTCGGGCTGGTCACGGCGCTCATGCGCCTGCGCGACATCCCCGAGGCGCAACGGGTGGCGGAGGAGATGCTGCGCCGCGATCCCACCAACACCGACGCCCGGAATGTCCTGGACGAGATCGCGCGCTACGAGGCGAGGCAGGCGCAGGGGGCGGGGACGGCGCAGCAGCGCTGAAGGACACGATGAACGCCCGATTAGATGACGCCCGCGGCTCGCGAAGCGAGTCGCTCGTTGGGACGGCGCTTCTCGCCATTGCGGCAGTCTTCGTCTTCCGGGGCGCGTTGGGGTTGTACTTCGCCCAGGATGACTTCGGGGGGTTGGCCCGAGCGACAGGTGTGCTTCCTCGTCATTCCGTGCTCTGGCGGTACATCTCGGTGCAGTCGTTCATGGATCTCTTCTATCCGCTCTTCCGGGATCGGCCGTGGCCCTACCACGTCGTCAGCTTCACGCTCCACGCAGCAAACGTAGGCCTGCTCTTCGCCCTTCTCTCGCGTCGATTCTCGAAGGCAGCTTCCTTTGTCGGTGCGAGCTTCTTCGCAATGCACCCGGCCCTGTTCACGGCACTTTACTGGCTCTCCGCGCGAGCCGACCTTCTTGCCACGACCTTCGCCCTCTGCACGGTGGCCCTGGCGCTTCGTGCGGGGCGCCTGCGTTGGCTGGCCATCGCCACATTCGCGCTGTCGCTACTCTCGAAGGAGTCAATGATCACACTTCCCGCGATCATCGGCCTACTCGGCTGGCGAAAGGCAATTGGTCGCCCCTCGTCGACGGCGAAGCCAAGCATAGCGGGCGCAGTAGACCCTCTCGTGGGCGTGCTCTGCCTCATCAGTGCGAGTTACGCCGCGTATCTTGCTCTCCCAAGGACGGTCGGAATCACGATTGGCTTCGAGAAGGACGCAGCATACGCATTCGATTTCGGTGGTGGCCTTGTTCGCAATCTCCTCACCTATGTTGGCTGGACGGCCGATCTCGCGATGCTGCGGCCCGGTCTCCGGTTCGTGGACCGGGAGAATCCTGATCTCTTCCCATTCGCGATTGCAGTCCTGGTAGCGGCGGCTCTCCTTTGTTTCTGGCCCGCTCTCCGACGCCGAGGCTGGCTGATCGGCTTCGGTGGTTTCCTCTTGCTCCTCCTCCCGGTCCTCCCGCTTCGAAACCATGCGTACCACTACTACCTGTATGCGCCCCTGATGGCCGCCGGCCTCTGTGTGGCAGCATTGGCCGATGTATTGCTCAGTCTGAAGCCCGCGGCTCGACCAACTGCGCTTCGCGCCAAGGCCAAGTCAAAGGCGGGCCAGGGTGCCGCTCAAATACCCAGGCGGTCGACGGTGACCCCGTGGATCGTCGCGGGTTCGTGCTGGGTGCTCCTCAGGTGTAATGGAGCGCGACTCGTCGGCCAAATGGAGAGTCGGCCCTCTCCGGTCTATCCGGGGTTGCGAGGAGACCCCATCGTGGATCGGGCTCTAATTGCCGAGCGTGCGATCAAGGGTCTCCGCCAGGCAAGGATCCCCCCAGGCACGGAGCTCGTCTTCGTCATGCGGGATCGAATCGCATTGAGCGCAAGAATCATGAGAGGGAGCGGGGAGGAGCCGCCTCCTCCCGAAGCTGTGTATCCGGAGACGAATGTGCAGGCAGCGCTGTTCGACGGCATCGGGGTCCGCGCGCTCGTTCCAGCGGTTCACTCTGTAATCTTCGCACTGAGCGTGGACCAGCCGAATCCTCGGCGCAGGCATGCCGTCTACGCTCCGACCGGCGAGGTCGAGGTGTTCGATCCGATGTCCATCGACTCGCTTCTGCGAAGCAACTGGCCCACGCGGTGGTAGACCGCAGATCATCGGCGGAAGTCCGGAAGTGACTAGCGCAGCACGATGATAGACCGGGTGATCGTGCGCCCGTCGGCCCAGAGACGCGCGAAGTAGCAACCTGGTGGGCTATCGTCAGCCCCGTTCAACTGGATGACGTGGCGGCCCTCCGACAGGTGTTCGGAGGCCTCTCGCGCGACGATGCGACCCGCCACGTCGAGGAGTTCGACCTGAACCGGGCCGCCCCGAGGAAGGGTGACGGAGAAGCGAAGCGGGCTCGGTCCGGGATTCGAACCGACGCGTTCGAGCGCGAGTGCGAGCGGCGCGGGAACCTGGATCCAGACCTCCTCACTAATGACGCCGTCGCTTACCGTCGAGAGTCGATAGCCATACATCGACCCACGCGTCACGTTGGAGTCTTCGAAGGCGATCATTCCCGTCCCGGTCGCCGTGACGGTCCGCAGGAAGCTCCATTCGGACATCCCGGATCGACGCTCGATCGCGACCGAAGACACCCGTGGGGCGTACCAGCGAAGCACGTTCGCCGCACCGCTCCAACGCGCCTCGGCCACCGAAGCCAACGTTGCCGTCGGCACATCGGGCCCGGCCATCTTGATCTCGCCGTACAGCACAGAGCTCGAACTTGCCATCCGCATCTCCCAGGCCGCGTGGAACGCGATCAGGGAGTCACCCGGCCCGTATCGGGCGTCGAGTACGCGGTAACTGCCGGTGGTCAGGGTCGGCAGGTGGCCCCCCCAGACGAAGTAGATGCCGGCCGGCGACGTGCCCCACGGGGGAATCGAGCCGGTCACGGAGTAGTCGCCGGGGACGATGCGCTGTTCGCCGGCGCGCGAGAAGTCGATCGAGTACGCGTACCCCCATCCGTCGAATCGTGCGGAGATCGCGCTGTTGGGATTGCGCCAGAAGCGCAGCGAGCCGTCCCGATCGAGGAGCTTGCGATCGATGCCCAGGGGGAACAGGTAGCTCGGGCCACTCCGGATCGACATGAAGGACGGCCCTGCCACGTGGATGTTGGTCGTGATCGTGTCCGTCCCCGCGGCCCCCGAGGCGGCGATGCGCACGAGATAGTTGCCGGGCGTCGTGCTCCCTGGCCAATCAAAGCGCACGGAGCCCGGCGCCGTAGGCGTGAGCGCGCCCGAGGGTGGAGCCACCGCGAGACCCCACTCGGCATCCGCGGCGAGGGCCTTGCGGGCCACGATCTCGAAGGACGCAGGCTGACCTGGGTCCACGAAGACACTCGCCGGGCCGTCGAGGTAGAAGGT
>JBKJXJ010000215.1:0-11749 GCA_046716125.1 Candidatus Eiseniibacteriota bacterium | reverse complement strand
CGCCCTACTGGGTCGTGAAGATGTCCAGCGCCGCCAGCGTGCAGCCGGCGATCCCCGCCGCCAGGACGTAGGGATTCATCCCGATCGCGGGCGCGACCCGGATCAGGCGGAGTTCCGCCCCACAGATGACCGCCCCGGCGACTCCCCACCAGCGCTCGATCTCGGCGTCCCCGCTGGACCCCGAACCTTCCCAGGCCGCCTCCGTCGCCCGGGACTCGGGCGGCGCAACGTCTGCGTGCGCCGACCGTGGGAAGGGGGTCACGACCGTCGCCAGCGCCAGCGCCAGCGCCAGATGGAGTCGGCCGACCTTCATGAGCATCGCGTGACGGTTCATCATCGCCTCGTTCCGGGGAGGGTTCACGTCGTCCTGTGCTCCATGTAGGCCCGGTAGCACGCCAGGCCCGCCACGATCCACGCTCCCGTGCCGGTGGCGAAGCCGATGGCGACCGCGCATCCCGTGTAGTCCGCGAACTTCTTCCAGTCGAACCGTTCGATCTCGGCGTCGTCCGACGCCTGCGCCGCGACCTGCGGCGGATGACTCGCCAACGACAGCGCCAGGGCCGCCGCCGGCAGGAGCGATCGGAGTCTCATGTTCACGTCCCTCCCCTTCGTTCGAGTGCGGGGGCGGTGGACTCCTCGCGGCTCGCGGTGCGCGCGGCATCGTCCGCCGTGATGGATCGCAGATACCTGCCCGAGGCGTCGAACTCGAGCAGCTCGCCGTAGAGTCGGTGGCCCCAGCGTACTCGCCAGAGATTCTCCCGATCCCACCACACCGGGATGGGCGGGATGCCGCGCAGGGCGCCCGGCTCGGGGCGCGCGGGACTGTCCACGATGAGCGCGATCAGTTCCTCCGGCCGGTCCTGCCGCGCCCACACGGCGTGAAGGCGCCGCAGCGTCCCGATGCAGCTCGGGCAGCGGGGATTGACGGCCACGACCCACAGCGTCGGCGCGGCCGGCGCGGCGCGCGGACTGGCTCGAAGCGGAACGAATGTGTCCATGCTCCACCTCGGCGGCTCCCAGCGACGCGCACGGTCGCTCGCCCACCAGCAGCCCAGGAACACGACCAGCAGCAGCGCCGCGCCGGCGGCGAGGTCCATCGTCGCTCGCAGTGGCGATCTCATGGCGCCGGACTCAGCCCCCTCATCAGATCCACCGACCACCACCCGATCAGCCGGGTGAGCACCCAGGCCATCGTGGTGAGCACGAGCGGACCGGCGAGCGGCCTGCCGATGCCGCGCGCCTGGGCCCACGCGGTCATGGCCACGCGCACCACGGTGAGGACGCCGAGGCTCCCGAAACCGACCATGGCGGCGGTCCCCGTGGGGGAAGCCTCGAGCGCGCCCGGGCCCGCCAGAACCGCGGCCAGCATGCGAAGCGACTCGGGCGCGTCCTCGACCGCGCGCCGGAGCGAGAATCCGAAGAGATCGGTGGTGGAGAGCGCCGCCACCCAGCACAGGAACCGCCAGAACGGCAGGCGACGTCCGCGGCCCCTCCACCAGAGCGCGTAGATGCCGGCCTCGCTGAGCGTGGCGAGCGCTCGCGCGCCGAGGGCGATCGTCGCCATGGTGTCGGCGCTCATCGTCGGCACGGTCTCCGCCACGACCAGCACCTGCGCCCGGATCTCGAACCACCAGGCCCACGCCAGCCAGAGATAGAAGAGAGGGAGGCCGGCCGGGGCGAATGGCCAGGACAACGCTGGGCTTCGGGCGGGAGGACTCACTGCCTCAGGCGACATGTGGCGGCACCTCGGGCGGGGTCACGGCCTGGGGGTCGCGGCCATATCCATGCACCGCGCGTGCCTGGGCCGCGGCGATGAATCGACGGTCGCCCGCCGCGCGGGGAGGACCCGCCGGTGCGCTCAGGGTTGCGTGCGGGTCACGCGCGGACCTCATGCCGGAGCATGCGCAAGTCGACAACGCCGTTCGCACCGCTGGCACCGTCGGTGACAGTCTCGAAGCCGCGCCACCACGCGCGGCGCTGTGGTGCTACCATGCCCGGGCGCCTCCGCACCATCGCTCCGCGCCCGTCCGACGTGCTCACGCGGTCCCCTCGAAAGGGAAACTCCGGCCATGCTGCTGCTCCTTCTGCTGGCGGTCGCCGTTCTCGTCGTCATCTTCGTCGTCGGGATCTACAACGGTCTCGTGGGGCTTCGCAACCGCGCCGCCGCGTCATGGTCGGACATCGAGGTGCAGCTCAAGCGCCGACACGATCTGGTCGGCAACCTGGTCGAGACCGTGAAGGGCTACGCGAAGCACGAGCAGCAGACCCTCGACCGGGTGGTCGAGGCACGCGGGCGCGCCATGGGCGCCACCGGCGGCGGCGGGCCCCGCGAGGCGGGTCAGGCGGAGAACTTCCTCACCTCCCAGCTGCGCTCGCTGTTCGCGCTGGCGGAGGCCTATCCCGATCTCAAGGCCAACCAGAACTTCCAGGAGCTGCAACGCTCGCTCGAAGCGCTCGAGACCGAGGTCCAGAACGCGCGCCGCTACTACAACGCCGTGGTGCGTGACCTCAACACGAAGATCCAGTCGGTGCCGGACGTGTTCGTGGCCCGCTTGTTCGGCTTCAAGGAACGCGAGTACTTCGAGCTGACGGACCCGGCCGAGGGTCTGGCGCCCAAAGTGCAGTTCTAGCGCCGCCGACGGGATCGCTCATGCGCACATCCGTCTGGTCGTTGCTCGCGCTGCTCGCCCTGGCCGCGGGGCCGGCCGCCGCGGATCGCGGCGGCTACGTCATCCACCGCTTCGATACCCAGCTCACGGTCGAGCCGAACGCGTCGCTGACGGTCGAGGAGCGGCTTGAGGTCGAGTTCACCGAGCCGCGACACGGGATCTACCGCACCATCCCGGTGCGATACACGGATCCCCGCGGCTTCGCCTACTCGCTCGGCCTGCAGCTCCTCAGCGTGACCGACGAGGCGGGGCGCGAATACGACACCCAGGTCTCCGACGAGGGGCACTACACGAAGATCCGCATCGGTGATGCCGACCGCACGGTGGCGGGCCACGTCGTCTACCGGATCCGCTACCGCGTGCGCGACGCGCTCGGGCACTTCTCCGAGTACGACGAGATCTACTGGAACGCCACCGGTCACGAGTGGAACACCACGATCGGCCAGGCGACGGCGACCGTGCGACTGCCGGCGCGTCTGCCGCAGGACCAGCTCGAGGCCGCGGGCTACACCGGCAGCTTCGGCAGCCGCGAGCGGGCGGTCGCGATCTCGCATCCCGAGCCCGGTGTGGTGCGATTCGAATCGACGGGCTCGTTCGCGCCCCTCGAGGGCCTGACCATCGCGGTGGGCTGGCCTCACGGCCACGTGCGGTTCCCCACCGCGATCGAGCGCGCCGGGCGCATGATCGCGGACAACTGGGTCATCCTCCTGCCGCTGGGCTGGGCGGCATTTCTAATGAGACGCTACCGCCGGCTGGGACGCGACCCGGAAGCCGGCGCTCCGGTCATGGTGCAGTACGAGCCGCCGCCGGGCCTCTCGCCCGCCGAGGCGGGCACGCTCATCGACGAGTCGGTGGACCTCGCCGACATCTCGGCGACGGTGATCCATCTGGCGATCCGGCGTCACCTGACCATCCACATGGAAGAGCGCCCGCAGCTGTTCGGCATGCTCAAGCGCGACGAGACGGTGTTCCGGCGCCTGGAGCCACCGGCCGGAAACGCCCTCGCCCCGCACGAGCAGCGGGTCCTGGATGCCCTGTTCGCACGCGGCAACGAGGTGGACGCGAGCGAGCTCGCCAACAAGTTCTACGCGCACATTCCGGGGATCCGCGCCGCGCTCTACGCCCGGCTGGTTCAGAAACGCCACTTCGACGCCTCGCCCGCGCAGGTGCGCTCGAAATACGTCATGCAGGGATTCCTGTGGGGGGGCGCCACGGCTCTTTTCAGCGCCGGCTGGTTGGTGTTCCGCGGGGTCGGCGAGCCAGCAGTGCCGCTCATCCCGATCGTCGTCGGAGCGCTGACCTGGCTGGTGTTCGGCGCGTTCTCGTCGGCGATGCCGCGCCGCACCGAATCCGGCGTGCGGGCGCGGCAGTGGGCGCTCGGGTTCCAGGAGTTCGCCGGCCGCGTCGAGGGCGACCGTCTCGAGCGCTCGGCGGCCGACCCGCGCGAGGCGTTCGAGGCCCTGCTGCCTTATGCGATGGCGCTCGGAGTCGGGAGGGAGTGGGCGAAGCGATTCGAGGGTATCTATCAGCAGAACGAGCCGGGCTGGTATGTCGGATCGCACGCGGGGCGCGGGTTCTCGACCCAGGCGTTCGAACGCAGCCTCTCTGCCGCTATGTCCCGCGCCGGGCAGTCGATGACCGCCTCCCCTCGCTCCTCCAGCGGCTCGGGCGGCGGCGGTTCGTCCGGTGGCGGGGGCGGCGGGGGCGGCGGCGGCTCGTGGTGACTCGGGCCCCGCGCTCAGAACCTCTGGAGGGACACGATCTCCACGATCGTCCCGGCCATGCAGATGCTTACGGCCTCGTTCTTCACTCGAGCCCTGAAGCGGACGCGCACCCCTTCCTCCTGGAACGCGGGATCTTCGATGGGCCAGATCATGCGGCCGCCGGTCATGTCGATGCGCCAGATCGCAGGGCATTCGGGAGCCACGCCAAGGTGGACCGTGCCTTCGCCTTCGATGACACCGTCATTCTCGCGGCATGAGCCGGACGCGAGGATGATCAGCGCGAGCGGGATCGCCATCCGGAGACGCTTCATGGTGCGGTGCCCTCCCCTTTGGTTCAGGCGCTCTCCGTGCCTGCGGCCGCCAGCCGTTCGGCCGAGTCCGCGGACGCGAGCGCGTCGGCCAGCTCGTCGATCTCGCCTTCCATCACCGCCGGGAGATTGTGGGCGGTGAAGCCGATCCGATGGTCGGTGACCCGCGCCTGGGGGAAGTTGTAGGTGCGGATCTTGGCGCTCCGGTCACCGGTCGAGACCTGCGACTTGCGCTGTGCGGCGTACTTGGCCTGGGTCTCCTGCAGCTTGGCGTCGTAGAGCCGCGCACGCAGCACCTTCATCGCCTTCGCACGGTTCTTGATCTGCGAGCGCTCGTCCTGGCAGGTCACGACCAGCCCGGTGGGCAGGTGGGTGATGCGCACCGCGGAGTCGGTGGTGTTGACGCCCTGGCCGCCGGGGCCGCCGGCGCGGTAGACGTCCACGCGCAGGTCCTTCTCCTCGACCTGGACGTCCACCTCCTCGACCTCGGGCAGCACCGCGACCGTGGCGGCCGAGGTGTGGATGCGCCCCGAGGCTTCGGTGTCGGGCACGCGCTGCACGCGGTGGACGCCGCTCTCGAACTTCATCACCCGGTACACCGATTCCCCGGCGAGCGAGAAGATGATCTCCTTGAACCCGCCCACCTCGGAGGGGCTCGAGCTCATCGCCTCGAGCTTCCAGCCGCGCTTCTCGGCGAACTTGGAGTACATGCGGTGGAGATCGGCGGCGAACAGCGAGGCCTCGGCGCCGCCGGCGCCGGCGCGGATCTCGACGATCACGTTCTTGTCGTCGTCGGGGTCGCGTGGCAGCAGCGCCTGGATCAGCACCGCCTCGAGCTTCGCCAGCCGATCGCGCAGCTCGGGCAGCTCGGCCTGCGCCATCTCGGCGAGCTCGGCATCGCCCGAGGCGACGGCCGCCTCGTCGTCGCGGATGGTCGCGTCCACCTTCCGGTACTCGGCCAGCATCTGCATCGTGCTGTCGAGCCGGGAGCGCTCGCGCGCGCGATCGCGCAGCCGCTTCGGGTCGCTCGCCACGTCGGGACGGCCGAGCAGGTCGGTGAGCTCGGCGAACCGGGCCTCGGCCTTCCTCAACGCCTCTTTCATCGCCATCCCGCTCACTGGACGAACGCCACTTCCGCGCGGGCGCCTTCGCCCTTGGCCTGGAGCGCCACCACCATCTCGTCACCGCGCACCCGCTCGAGCGCCGCGATCGCCACCTCACACATGGAGAGGTCGGGCTCGCGGGTCGTGAGCCGCTGGAACTGGAGTCCCGGCCACACCAGCCAGCGGACGATCGGACGGTCCGCGTAGCGGCCGGAGAGGCGGATGAACTCGAACGCCACCCCGGCGATCAAAGGCATGCAGGCGATGCGCAGCAGGTGATCGCCCAGCCCATGCGGCCGCCCGATGAACATGAACACCACGACGCTGATGACGACGACCAGGAACAGGAACGACGTTCCGCAGCGCGGGTGCAGCCGCGGGAACGACTGGACGCTCTCGGGCGTCAAGGGCGCCCCGTTCTCGAGCGCGTGGATGGCCTTGTGCTCGGCGCCGTGGTAGCCGAGCACGCGCGCCAGCTCCTTCCACTGGCTGATGAGCAGCAGGTAGAGGATGAACGCGAGCAGCCGGAAGAGCCCGTCCACCAGCCCGAAGCCGATCCGGTCGTGGAAGCCGAGCCACCCGGTGAGGCGCGCGGGGAGCACGACGAACAGGAGGATGCCGAGGCCGAGGGAGATGGCGACGGTGAGGATCTGTGCCGCGCCCTGGAGCAGCGATGCCTTTGGCGCAGGCTTCCCGCCCCCGCCGCCCGCGGCGGCCTTCAGCTGCTCCTCGTCGCGGGTGGCTTCATCGGCGCTGAAGTTGAGCGCGGAGATCCCGAGGAAGAGCGTCTCGAAGAGTGAGACCGCGCCGCGGATGACCGGGAGCCCGAGCGCGCGGACGCGCCGGGTGACCGAGGAGAACGGGCGCTCCATGAAGGCGAGCGTGCCGTCCATGCGGCGCACCGCGACCGCCACCCGCGAAGGCGAGCGCATCATGACGCCCTCGATGACGGCCTGGCCGCCGACGGGAAGGAACGGCATCGGTCATCCTCCTGGATATGCCAACGGCTCCCGGCCGGGACGCAGGGTCCCGGGCCTGGAGCCGTGGATGGGTCGCTAGGACTTCGCGGGCTCGGGCTGGTCCGCGGCCTTCGTGGCGTCGGCCTTCACGTACTTGCGGCGGAACCGCTCGACGCGTCCGGCCTTGTCCACCAGCTTCTGCTTGCCGGTGAAGAACGGATGGCAGTTGGAGCAGATGTCGAGATGGATCTTCCCATCGGTCGACGAGGGCTTCATCGTGGTGCGGGTCTCCCACTCCGAGGCGCACCCGTAGCAATGGAAGGTGCGGGGCTCGTAGTTGGGATGGATTCCGGCTTTCATCGTCAACCTCCGAATCGGCGGCGTTCCCCGGGCGATGGTGGCGCCCCTCCGGTCTTCGGAGGGCGCCCCAGGACGAGCCCGGGCGCTCCGCGTGGGTCCAAATCTCGAACGGCCGAGCAGTATGCCCGAACCGGCGACCGGACGCCAGCCGCCTCCGACGCCAGACGTTGGAGCGGGGCTGACCCCAGCGGCTTGGCCCTGCGGAGCCGAAGATGAACAACGAGGCTTCGCGGGGTCAAGCACTGGGGTGACAGGCAGCCTCCACGTCGACGAACTCTCCCTCCGAGGTTGGCCTCGGGATCGACAATCCCTGGCGTCGGAGCTCCTTGATGTGTAGGGCAGCAGCCTCTCGGATGAGCTGGACAGTCTCCTCTCTCGTCTCGCCCACCGCGACGCATCCCGGCAGATCAGGCACATGCGCGCCCCAGCTCGCTTCCCCGCGCTCGACTACCACCATGTACCTCGTCATTCGACTGCCCCCCTCCGCTTGAGCCCGGCCTGTTTCAATATCGAGTTCAACGTGCCCGGGGGCTTTAGTCGACTTGCCTGCCTGATGATCAGCATCAGCGGCGGCACGAAGCGCCGCCCGCTGCATGCTGTGGTTAGGCGGCGCACCGCTATCGCCGCCGTTCTTCGCTCTACGTTGATCGTCATTCGTCCTCCCGTCGTCTCGACTACCCGTCTTTTCCAACCCGGTCACCACCATCCCAGCAACTTCCACCACGCCAGCCCCAACGTCCCCCAGATCGTGAGGGTGAGGAGCGAGACGATGAACCCGATAGACCACCACTCCCGCTGCGTGACATAGCCCGCACCGAAGTAGATTGGCGCCGTGGTGGTGCCGTAATGGGTCAGGGACGCCTGGAGATTGGACGCATACGCGAGCGCGAGCACCGCGAGCACGGAGGGTGCGCCGGCCGCAATCATCACGACCAGGAAGGGGATGAACATCGCCGTGACGTGCGCGGTGATGCTCGCGAAGGCGTAGTGAGCGTAGAAGTAGACGAGCAGAAGAACGACAAGTGCGGTGCCCCAGCCCCAGCCAGTGGTCATCCCGGCCGCCAGCCCGGCAAATTGTCGCGTGATCCCGCTGTCGCCAAGCGCCGCGGCCATGTGCACCAGCCCGCCGTACCAGATGAAGGTGTCCCAGGCGGCCCGGTCGCTTAGAACGTCGTCCCAGGCAAGCACGTTCGTGATCAGCAGCGTGCACACACCGAACAGCGCCACCACGGTGTAGGGGAAATGGTGCCAGGTGGTCGTCATCCACAACCCGGCGATGAGCACGAAGACGGCCAGCATGATGCGTTCGTCGCGAGACATCGGCCCCATGTGCGACAGGGTGTCGCGCGCGAACTCGGCGGCACGGGGGGTGTGTGTGACTTCAGGCGGAAAGATCCGGTAGATCACGTACACCACGAGCAGCAGCGCCACGATGCCGGGAATGACGCCGCCGATGAACCATTTGGCGTAGGTCAGCTCAACGCCGCCCGCCTCCAGCGCGAACTTGGCGATGATCACGTTGGATGCCTGGCCGGTCAGGAACATCGCGCAAGCGACCACGTCGGCCTGGTAGACGGCCGTCATCAGGAATGCCCCGAGACGGCGCCGCGACTCGCCCGGCGTGGACTCGTAGGCCTCGGCCACGCTGCGGGCCACGGGGAACACGATGCCGCCCGCGCGGGCGCTGTTGGAGGGCACGACGGAAGCGAGGACGGTGTCGGTCGCGACCAGCGCGTACGCCAGGCCCAGCGAGCGTTTACCCAGCAGTACAATGAACCCGAAAGCGATGCGCCGGCCAAGCCCTGTCTTGGTGACGGCGCGTGAGATCATGAAAGCGCACAGGACCAGCCAGACGATCGGGTCGGCGTACCCCTTGAGGGCGTCAGCTGGGGTCATCGTGCCGGTGATCGCGAGCACACAAACGCCAAAAAAGACCACAGCGCCCATCGGCGCCGGGCGCACGATCGATGCGACGATGGTCGCGAGGAAGATGGCGAGCAGCCGCCAACTTTCCGGCGTGATGCCGCTAGGCGGGCCGGCGATGAGCACCGCGCCGGCGACGCTCAGTACCAGCGCCCAGCGCCATACGAGCCGGCCCGGCTGGTCGGTGGCCGGATTAGACCGCTGTTGGTCCATGCGCTTCCGCCAGGTACATGACGCGCGACACGGCTCCCCTGCGTGACAACTCGACAACGGTCTCGAGATAGTCCTGTTGCATCTCGAAGTCAGCAGCGCTCAAGACTTGGACGAGTTCTGCTCGATGCGCCTGCATGGCCGCCAGCCTGCCGCTGGCGCTTTTGAGCACGCTCATTGTTCGATTCTCGGTCTCGATCAGCCGAAACCCGGCAGATTCGAGCAGCCCTGCGTTCCAGCCCGCGGCAACGAACTGGGTGTGGCCGTGGACACTGCGTTTGCGCACCTCTTCGTTCGAGAGAGAACCTGTTACCACTCCGGCATCGGTGAACAGAAACCTTCCGCCGGGCGCCAGCAGTTTCGCAACCTCGTGGAAGAGCTTCAACCGGTCGCGAAGATGGAGTACGACGTCCAGCGACATTGCTCCATCGAACGCGTGGGGCTCGAACGGAAGTGGCTCATTCAGATCGGCCACTTGAACCGAGAGCAAGGCTTCGATGCCAAGTGAAGCCGCACGCTTGGATCCTGCCTGCAGAGCCGATGGGCTGATCTCCACACCGGTACCGCGACAGCCAACATTGGCGAGAATGAAGGTCAGCGGGCCGCAGGGTCCGCAGCCAAGATCGAGAAACTGGCTGGAAGGCGAAAGCTTGAGGCGCTGAATGTCCCCACGCAGTTCCTCGGCGCTCACCCAGGAATGCTGGCCGATGTCTTCTCCATAGGCTTCGCGACGAAGCTGACGCATCAACGACGAGTCGAACTCCCGATAGAAGGATTCGTATCCGTCCGCCGGCGGGTCTTGGGAGGTGTCCATGCCGTGCTCCAGGCGTCTAACCCGGATTATTCACGAACACCAGTGAACACGAAGACCTCCGTGTGGTAGGAAGGGGTTGTTCAGGCTCCTTTCTTCCACGGACGGAGGTCTTCGCGTGCGCGACTCTACCACGACACCCTGTGTGCTGTTCCCCGAACTTTTCAACCGGCCGCTGACGGCCACCTTCGATGTGCCCAACGCCAGCTCGGATGGCGGCGCGGTGCTGCTGAAGGCCGCCGATCGTCGACTCGGTCTGATCGAGCGGCTGGCGGGCGGGCTGGTGGATGAGCGGCAGGCGGGCAAGGTGCGCCACGCCCTTGCGGACCTGCTCGGCCAGCGGATCTACGGCCTGGCGCTCGGCTACGACGATGCCAACGACGCCGCGCGGTTGGCCGACGATCCCCTGCACAAGCTGCTGCTCGGACGTGATCCGATCACCGGCGACGCGCTGGCCTCGCAGCCGACATTGTCGCGGTTCGAGAACGACGTCACGCGTGGCGAGTTGCTGGCGATGAGCGAAGCATTGTTCGAGACGGTGCTGGCGCGCCACTCGAAGCGACGCCGCAAGGTGCGCCGGATCACCGTCGACCTCGACGTCACCGACGATCCCACCCACGGCGCGCAGCAGCTGAGTTGCTTCAATGGCTTCTACGACCACGCGTGCTATCTGCCGCTGCTGGCGTTCCTGACCTTCGACCGCGAACCCGAGCAGTTCCTCTGTGCCGCGGCGCTGCGGCCTGGGAATGCGCCCACCCAGGCCGGCACGCTGACGCTGCTCAAGCGCATCGTCGGCCGGCTGCAGGAGCGCTTCCCAAAGGCCCGCATCCTCGTGCGTCTCGATGGCGGCTTCGCCGCGCCCGAGCTGTTCGAGTTCCTCGATGCGGTCGACGTCGGCTACGTCGTCGCGATGGCGAAGAACAAGGTCCTGGAACGCCAGGCCGATCTCGACCTGATCGTCGCGCGGGTCTTGAGCGAGTACTCCGGTCAGACCGAGCACGTCTACACCGACTTCGCCTACGCCGCCGGCTCCTGGGATCGCGAGCGCCGCGTCATCTGCAAGGCCGAGGTGGTCCGGCTCGAGGGTCGCGAGCCGCGCCTGAACGCTCGCTTCGTGGTCACCAACCTCCACGGCAAGGCGCAGCGGATCTACGAGCGCATCTACTGTATGCGCGGCGAGATCGAGAACCGCATCAAGGAGCTGTGCGACGTCGCCCTCGACCGCACCAGCTGCTCGAAGTTCGGCGCCAACCAGCTGCGTCTGCTGCTCGCCGCCGCCTACCTGCTGCTGCAGGAGATGCGCCTCGCCGCCCGCGGCACCGCCTGGGCGCGAGCTCAGGTCGCCACGCTGCGACTCGAACTGCTCAAGATCGGCGTCCAGGTCATCGCCTCGGTACGGCGCCTCGTCCTGCGCCTGCCCGCGGCGTTCCCCTACCGCGACGGCTGGCGGGCGCTCGCGCTCAGGAGCGGCGCCACTCCCGGCTGAGATCGAGTTTGTCGGCCGCGCCGACCGCTCGTCGCCCCGCGGGGCAGCGCGCCGCCCGAAACGCACCTTCGAAGTCATCTCCGCCTCCGATGTGCCCCGGCGCGGACCCGCTGTACCCGCCAGACCTCTCGCCGTATCCTCCCGCGGTGACACGGGCCCCCATGTTTGCGATCAGAGCGGCCAACCCGGGCGTTCA
>JBKJXJ010000214.1:0-2549 GCA_046716125.1 Candidatus Eiseniibacteriota bacterium | reverse complement strand
TGGCTGCTCTCCAATCGCGGCCACATGCTGGTGCGAGGCCACCGCGTGCCGATCCTCGGGCGCGTCACGATGGATCTCACCATGGTGGACGTGACCGATCTGCCCGAGGTGAGCGTGGGCGACGAGGTCGTGCTGTTCGGCGAGCAGGGCGATGCCGCGCTCACGCTCGAAGAAGTGGCGGGCGGGAGCGAGACCATCCCGTACGAGATCATGTGCACGATCGGCAAGCGGGTCACGCGCATCTACGTGCGCGACGGCCGGCCGGTCCGGCTTACGACGCTGGTGGGCGAGAGCGAGGAGTGGACGCACCGGGCCGCCGACCACTTCCGCCTGCGCGAGCAGGCGATCGCCGCCGCACGGCGCCGCTGATCCCATGCGTGTCTTCCTGATCGTGCTGGACGGTGTCGGGATCGGGGCGCTCCCCGACGCCGGCGACTATGGCGACGCCGGCAGCCACACCCTGCGCCACGTCGCCGAGGCGACCGGCGGGCTGCGGTTGCCGATGCTCGAGCGGCTGGGGCTCGGGCGCATCGAGTCGCTCCCCGGCGTACGCCCGGTAGTGGATCCCAGGGGCTCATACGGCCGGATGGCCGAGCTCTCGAAGGGCAAGGACAGCACGACCGGGCACTGGGAGATGGCGGGGATCGTCTCCGACCGGCCGTTCCCCACCTATCCGCGGGGGTTCCCGGAGGACCTGCTGGAGCAATTCTCCCGGCAGATCGAACGCGGCTGGCTCGGGAACGTCGCCGCCTCCGGCACCGAGATCATCGCGCGGCTGGGGGAGGAGCATCAGCGCACCGGCAAACTCATCGTGTACACTTCGGCCGACAGCGTGTTCCAGATCGCCGCGCACGAGCAGACGGTGCCGCTGCCCGAGCTGTACGAGGCCTGTCGCATCGCGCGGGGGTTGCTCGTGGGCCGGCACGCGGTCGGCCGCGTCATCGCGCGGCCGTTCACCGGCGATAAGGGCGACTACCGGCGCACGACGAACCGGAGGGACTTCTCGCTCACTCCGCCTGCGGCGACCCTTCTCGACCGGCTCACCGAGCGCGGACTGCCGGTGTTCACGATCGGCAAGGTGGACGAGTTGTTCGCCGGGCGCGGCGTGTCCGATGCGTTCCATACGAAGGACAACGCCGAGGGCGAGGCGATCCTGTGCGAGCTCGCGCGGAAAGGCGGTGACGGGCTGGTGTTCGCGAACCTGGTGGACTTCGACCAGCAGTACGGGCATCGCAACGACCCGGCCGGATTCGCCCGGGCGCTGGAGCAGTTCGACGGCCGCGCCGCGGAGCTGCTGTCGTCGCTCCGCAGCGACGAGCTCTGCATGATCACCGCCGATCACGGCAACGACCCGACCACGCCGAGCACCGATCACTCGCGCGAGTACGTGCCGCTGCTGGTCGCGGGACCCCGCGTGCGGGCCGGTGGGGACCTCGGCACCCGCGAGTCCTTCGCCGACATCGCCGCGACCATCTCCGAGATGTTCAGCGTCACGATGCCCACCTCCGGCCGCAGCTTCCTGCGCGAGGTGCGCGCGTGACGTGGACGCCCGCCCGGTTGATGGAGGAGGCGCGGAAGGTGCGCGGCAATGCACACGCGCCCTACTCGCGATTCCCGGTCGGCGCCGCCCTGCTCACGAAGAGCGGGCGGGTCTTCCTCGGCTGCAATGTCGAAAACGCCTCGTACGGTCTCACCACCTGCGCCGAGCGCTCGGCCGTGTTCGCCGCGGTCGCCGCGGGCGAGCGCGAGTTCGCGGCGATCGCCATCACCGCGCGCGAGGGACGTGGCGCCCCGCCCTGCGGCTCCTGCCGCCAGGTGCTGCAGGAGTTCGCGCCCGGGATGTGGGTCTACTGGCGCGACGCCGGCGGTCACATCCGGAAGAGTCGGCTGAAGGCGCTGCTGCCGAAGGCGTTCGTGTTCCGGAAGGGCAAGGGGTGAGCGTCGATCGCGATCGCCTGGTCGACCTCATCACCGGAAGGGTGATGGAGGAACTCCAGCGCACGCGCGCGGCCGCGGGTGCACCGGCTCCGATCACACCGGCGCCCGCGCCTCCTGCCGCGGCGCCGATGCCTCTGCCGCCCGCGGATGGCGGATCCGACGCCGGGACCCACGAGCGGTTGCGACTCTTCAGCGTCTCAGGCGCCCGCTCGCCCGAAGAAACGCGCGCCCTGCACGAGGCCGGCGCCGCACGTGTCGGCGCGACGATGGGGTACTGCCCGGCATCGGACGGGCTCGCATCGCTCATCGATCACACCATGCTCAAGCCCGACGCGACCCGCGAGGAGATCGAGCAGCTCTGCCGCGAGGCGCTTCAGTTCTGCTTCGCCTCGGTGTGCGTCAATCCCAACTGGGTCCCGCTCTGTGCCTCGGTGCTGGGCGGCAGCGGAGTCAAGGTGTGCACGGTGATTGGTTTCCCGTTCGGCGCGCACCTGCCGGACGTCAAAGCCTACGAGGCGCGGCGCGCCGTGGAACAGGGCGCGGACGAGGTGGACATGGTCATCAACATCGGGGCGCTCAAATCCAAGGACTACGCCCTGGTCGAGCAGGAC
>JBKJXJ010000213.1:0-2633 GCA_046716125.1 Candidatus Eiseniibacteriota bacterium | reverse complement strand
TCGACGTCACCGTGATCACCGGCGACGGCGAGGGCTGGTTCCAGAACGCGATCGACGGCGATCTCGTCCTCGGGGGCGACGACGTCGATCACGCGGTGGCCGAGCTGGCCCTCGCGCGCGGCGGCCTCTCCCCCGACGTCCTCGACGACGAAGCCAACCGCTACACCCTCGTGCAGCAGGCGCGCCTCCTGAAGGAGATGCTCAGCGAGCGGGATGAAGCCGCGCTCGTGTGCCCGCGCCTCATCGACCCGCTCACGGACCAGAGGCTCTCGCCCCTCGCCGTGAGCCTCACCCGCGCGGACCTGGACGAGGCGCTCCTTCCCCTCCTCGATCGCGCGGCCACGGTGATCGCGCGCTGCCTCGACAAGCCTGACGTGGACCGCGGTGCCATCCGCAAGGTGCTGCTGGTGGGCGGCTCGTCACGCATCCCCGCCTTCCGCGCGCTCCTGCGCGAGATCGTCCCGCGGGCCCGGCTCCACGACGAGCTCGATCCCATGATGGCCGTGGCCCTGGGCGCGGCCATGCACGCCGCGCAGCGCACGTCCATCGCGCGCATCTCGCCCTACGGCTATGCCGTGCTGGACGACGCGGGCGCCTACACCGACGTGCTGCCGCCGGACAGCGAGACCCCGACGCCGGACCATCTGCGCGCGGGGGTTCCTGCCCAGACCGCCTACCCGGGCCAGACCGTGTACCGCGTCCGCGTGGCCGCCTTTCGCGAGCACCGCGCCGGCCTTCGCACCTACGAGAGGCCGCGCCGCCTGTTCGCCCGCGGCATGCCGCCCACCCGCGCGGGCACCCGCGTGGACGTCGAGCTGTGGCTGGACGAGAACAAGGACCTGCAGGGGCGCAGCCACATCGAGGGCGCGCAGGGCGAATACCGCCTGGGCGGGCGCGACGACGGCGAAGGCGAGGTGTTCGCGCGCCTTCTCGACGCCACCCTGGAGGGGGAGGCGGTGGTGGAGGCCAACGCGCGGTCGAAGGGCGGACTGCTCGATCCGCTGCGCACCGCGGTCACCCTCGCGCAGGCGGTGGAGCGGACGCGAGATGCCGAACAGGCGGAGATGGTCCTGCAGCGGTTGTCCGATCTGGGCGAGCAGGTCGAGCACCATCACCGCCGGATGGCGGAAAGCGGCAAGCCCGACGACGTGCGCGCGCAGGTGACGGTCACCGGGTGGCTGAACCTCATCGAGCACGACCTCCTCCCGACGTTCTGGAGCGTGCTCCCGGAGGAGGCGCAGCGGGAGGCGCGCACGCAGGTGGCCGCGCTCCGCCACATGCTGGCCACGGACGCGCCGCCCGGTTCCCTGCACGCGGCGCTGGTCAAGCTGCGCGAGACCTTGATCAAGGGGCCCCTGGCCCCCGCCCTGCGCGCGTACCACGACGCGGACCTCCTCGGCATGCCCGCGCGGCTGGCCGAGGGGCTGCGCGAGCACGCGCTCCTCGCGCGCGACCACCAGCTGGCCGGAGACAGGCCCGCCCTGGCCCGGGAGCTGGAGGCCCTCCATCGCCTGCTCGCGGAGGCGCAGGCCGTCTGGCGGACATGGAAGGAGACGGGGGCCCTCCTCGACGCGAGCCCCGACCTGCGCATCGTGACCCGGCCTTCCGGCATCGTCCATTGAGCGCGGCGTGTCCGGTGTGCGCGGAGCCGCTGGCCGCACGCGCGGAGCGATGCTTCCGCTGCGAGACCCCGCTGGCCGGGTGGTGGCGATTCGAGGAGGCGCTCGCCTCGGTGGGTGGGGGAACGTCGGCCGCCGCCCCCGCGATCTCCGCGCCAGCCGTGGCCGGTCAACCGTCCCGCGGCGACGGCAAGTGGCTCGGGTTCGCGATCCTGCTCGGAGGCGGTGCTCTCGTCGGCGCGCTGGCCACGGGGGCCTGGATGTCCAGGAACGAGAAGCCGGGCGAGGAGGTGGCCACCCGCCCCTCGCCGACCCGGGTCGCGGCCGAATCCGCCGGCACCGTGTCCGCGCCGGCTCCCGACCCTCCGCGCAGCGCTCCGCCGCTCCGCTACCGCGTGCAGCGTGGAGACTCTCTGTGGCGCATCGCCGCCGCCCTCACCGGGGACGGCCGCCGCTGGCGCGACCTGTGGCCGGGCCGCTCATCCGAAACCGTGCGCGCCGGCGAATGGCTGGAGGTTCCCGCGCGAGTGGGAGGTCCTTGACGCGGCTCGTCGGTTGGGTCAATCAGACTAGTCAGGGAGGGGATCATGATCTGGCAGCTGCAAGGGGCCAAGGTGAGGCTCAGCGGCACCGTCCTCGCCTTGCCGCTCGTAGCCCCGGTTCCGGCCAGCAGCACAAGCGATGAGTCATGATGATGCAGAGGTGAATCCAATGGCGAGCGAAGTCGCCCATCACGATCTCGACCGCTTCTTCGGTACGTGGACCAACGAAGAAGCAGACGCCTTCGACGCGGCGCTCCATGCGCAGCGGCAGATCGAGCCCGAGATGTGGAAATGAGCAGGGCGCTCACAGGTATCAGCACATCCCCGTTCCTCGAGCGTCCGGAGTCGGAATGGATCGGCTCGAATCGCCTGGCTTTCGCGATTCCCGACGCCTTTCCGGTTTCCCCGGGGCACACGCTCGTGGTCACGAGGCGCATGGTGGCGACCTGGTTCGAGGCGACGCGCGCCGAGC
>JBKJXJ010000212.1:0-2668 GCA_046716125.1 Candidatus Eiseniibacteriota bacterium | reverse complement strand
GGCGCGTCGCCATAGACCAGCGAGGGCCGCACCGTGACCCAGTCGAGGCCGGAGTGGGCGACCATCGCCTCGCCCTCCTGCTTGGTGCGCCCGTAGGGACCCATTCGCTCGCGGGTGGCCGAGATCGTCGAGACGAACACGAACCGCTGACGCCGTGGCGCTGGGCGGCGTCCAGCAGCGCCCGCGTCCCATCCACGTTCACGCGGCGGACCTGGGCCTTGTCCGCCACCCCGGTGGCGCAGGCGAGGTGGATCACCGCGTCCATCCCCTGGATCGCGCGATCCAGCGAGTCGGGGTCGAGCAGGTCGCCCGCGAACGGCTCGACCCTGGACTGCGCCGGGACGCTCTCGGGACGACGGGCCAGGGCGCGCACGTCGTGGCCGTGGGCCGCGAGCCGCGCGACCAAGGATCGCCCGATGAAACCGGATGCACCGGTGACCAGCACCTTCATGATCGGGGGGCGAACCGCAAGTGGTTGGGGGCTCGGGGGTTCGGGCGTGCACTCGCGCGGTCGTCTTCGCGCGTCCTTCGGCACCCCGGGCACTTCCCGGTGCCGGATGCGCGCGGCAGTCTACACGCGGGCAGGATGGGCGGCAAACCCGAGCGCGGGCCGGCCATGAGGCGCCCACCTCCCGTGCTCGGGCGCTCGATGCCGAGGAAGCGGTCGGCGAGCGGCTTGATCCGGCCCCGCGCCCCGCAAAGCAGCGGGGTCCCGGACAAGGAGTTGCCCCCGTCCGAGACCCCGGTATCCGGCCGATGGCCGGTCAGCTCGCCATGGCGAACTTGATCTCGATGTCCTCCCGATCGGCGTCCTCGACCTTGAACAGCTCCGCCGGCGACAACGCGAGCCACCTGGCGACGAACGTGTCGGGGACCTGCTCGATCCGCGTATTGAAGGTGGTGACGGTGTCGTTGTAATACTCGCGCCGGTCGGCGAGTTGGTTCTCGATCTCGCTGATCCGGCTCTGGAGCTGCAGGAACGACAGGTTGGCCTTCAGGTCGGGATAGCTCTCGGCCACCGCGAAGAATCCACCCAGCGCGCGCGTGAGCATGCTCTCGGCCTCGCCACGCTGCTCGATGGTCCGGGCCTTCATGAGGGCGCCGCGCGCCTCGCTCAACCGGTCGAACACGGCGCGTTCGTGCTGCATGTAGCCCTCGCAGGTCTTCACCAGCTTGGGCAGCTCGTCATGCCGCTGTTTGAGCAGCACGTCGATGTTGGCCCACGAGCGCCCGATGTTGTTCTTCAGCGCCACCAGGCTGTTGTAGATGGACAGCCCGTATCCGACGGTGCCGACGACCACGAGACCGATGACGACGGTCCAGAGGATCTCCCCAGGATGCATCTCACGCCTCCCACGAACGAGGTCCGGGGCGCGTCGCCCCGCCTCTGGTTACCAGGGCTTCCGCCCCGAGGACAACGCCATCAGCCAGTAGCCGAGCCCCGCCACCGTGAACACCGGTCCACCCACGAGCTGGAACAGCGCCTTCGCCCCGAGGGAGGACATCAGCCCCTTCTCCGACTCCTGGCTGAGGATGAACGTGGATTCGTTCACGCCGCGCCGCACCACGGCGACGACCTCACGATCGAGGTGAGTCCTTCGCGTCGCCACCGGCCCGTCGGTGCCGGTCGCCTGCAGTTCCTCGCTCTCGGCCACGACGCGCGCCTGGCTGCGCGGCATCGCGGTCCCGAGCACGTACACGCGCTGGCCCGCCTCCAGCACCCGCTCGCGAAAGCGCAGGTGCCCGATACGCGCCAGCCGGCCGAACACCGAGGTATGCGCGTCCATGTACTCGGCGTAGCACGGCGGCAGCATCAATCCGGCGCAGGTCTCATTGGTGCCGAAGTGGATCCGACCCTGGGCGCCGTGCGGATAGACCAGTGCTACACCGGAGTCGTCGCTCAGGTAGAAGGGATTCCCCGACTGGTTGCGATGGACGATCTGCCAGCTGCGGCGGGTCTGGATCGCGACGTCCACCTCCCAGTAGGCGCACGGCTTGCCCGAGAAGGGGGCGCGCAGCGTGCTGCGCGGCTCGACCGCCCCGTTGATCTCGACCAGGCCCATCGCCATCGAGCGGATGCGCGCGGTCGGCGTGTTGGCCATCAACCGCCGGGTGCGGAGCGTGCGGAAGCCCTGGTAGTAGAGGAACGGTCCGCTCGCCAGCCCCGCGGTCGCCCAGATCGCGGTCTCGAGATTCGCCATCGGCGCCTCTAGAAGCGCCCCTGGCTGTGCAGCTGGTCCGCCGCGTGCGCCAGGTAAAGGAGCCCGGTGAGGCTCAGCGCCGGCCCGAGCAGCAGTCCCAGCGTCCGCCATTTCGATACGACGAGCAGGTCCTGGGACGGCGCTTTGTCCGTCACCAGCACGAAGTCCAGCAGCCCGCCTCCATCCACCCACAGATCCACTTCGCCCGGGAAGGGACGGCCGGTCGAACGGCGCTCGATCCCGAACGGGCCGGTGCTCTTCGGCGGCAGGCCTTCCGGCCCTCCGGCGGGCTGGCCGATCGGAGGAAGGGCCGGCTCCGGCACCAGCTCCATCGCGGCTCGGGGGGTCCCCGAGACGGCCTGGACGACGTCATCGGTGCCGGTGCGCATCAGCTCCAGCTCGGGAGGCAGCTCGAAGGGCCTCGCGTGCCGGACCTGGCCGACGACGTGCGTCTCGGCGCCGGCGAA
>JBKJXJ010000211.1:0-4073 GCA_046716125.1 Candidatus Eiseniibacteriota bacterium | reverse complement strand
GAGCCGGACGGTGCTGCTCGACGCGGGCGAGCCGGCCGCGCACGAACGCGAGTGGCGGCGGCTCGAACGCTCGGTGCGGGCCGGGTTCGCGCCCGCCGAACGCAAGCGCGTGCGGCTCGAGCGCTGGGCCGAGGTGCGCTACCGCGGGCAGTCGCACGAGCTCCCGCTGCGTGGTGGCCCGGCGCTGGCGGCGCGTTTCCACCTCGAGCACCTGCGGCGGTTCGGCTTCGCCTCGCGCGACCTGCCGGTCGAGGTCGTGACGCTCGAGGCCAGGGGCTCCCTTCCGGGCGATCCCCTGCCGCGGGTGCGCCCGCCGCGGACCGTCGCGGCCCCGATCGGCGTGGTGCGCGTGCGACATGCGGGCAGATGGGTCCCGGCGCGGGTGTGGGTGCGCGAGCGGCTGGGCGCCGGATTCACGACCTCAGGACCGGCGATCGTCATGGAGGAGGGGGCCACGCTCTGGATCGCCCCCGGCTGGCGGGCGCGCATGCATCCGAGCGGCACGCTGGTCCTGACGCGGGGGCGGGCGTGAGCCGGACCCGAGGTCCCGGACCCGGCGCGCGCCGCGGGGCGCCCGACGGGGTCGCGCTCGCGCTCGATCAGAGCCTGTTCGCGGCCTGCGCCGAGGAGATGGGGACCACCCTCATGCGCACGGCCCATTCGCCCAACATCAAGGAGCGGCTGGATCACTCGTGCGCCATCTTCGATGCCGATGGCCGGCTGGTCGCCCAGGCGGCGCATATCCCGGTCCATCTGGGCAGTCTCCCTCGTGCGGTCGAAGCCGCGATCGCCGCGGGACCGCTCGCGCCGGGCGACATCATCCTTCTCAACGATCCCTACGCGGGCGGGACCCACCTGCCGGACCTGACGCTGGTCTCGGCGGTCTTCCTGCCGCGGGCGCGGCGTCGTACCGCATCGCGACCCGACTTCATCGTCGCCAGCCGCGCCCACCACGCCGACGTCGGTGGCGCCGCGCCCGGCTCGATGCCGCTGGCGCGCGAGGTGTACGAAGAAGGGCTGCGCCTGCCGCCGGTGTTCCTGGTGCGCGCCGGCCGGTTGCAGCGCGACGTGCTCGACCTGGTGCTGGCCAACGTCCGCACACCCGACGAGCGCCGCGCCGATCTCGCGGCCCAGTTGGGCGCGCAGGCGACCGGCGAGCGCCGGCTCATGGAGCTCGCGGCCCGCGAGGGAAGGGCGGGCCCGGACCGGCTGCGCCACGCGGCGGCGGCGCTCATGGATCACGCGGAGCGGCGCGTGCGCGCCGCCCTCCGGCGGCTGCCGCGTGGACGGTTCCGATTCGCGGACGCGCTCGACGACGATGGCCTGGGCCACGGGCCGATCCGGATCGCCCTGACCCTGACGCTCGGCGGCGACCGGGTGCTCGCCGACTTCACGGGCTCGAGCGCCCAGACCGCCGGTCCGGTCAACGCGGTCGAAGCGGTCACGCGCGCCGCCACCTACTACGTCGTGCGCTGTGTGCTGGGCGGCGAGCTGCCGGTCAACGACGGCACGTTCCGTCCCATCGAGGTGCGGGCGCCGCTCGGGAGCGTCGTGAATCCGCGGCCTCCGGCCGCGGTGGCGGCCGGAAACGTCGAGACGTCGCAGCGCATCGTGGACGTGGTGATGGGCGCGTTCGCGCGCGCGCTCCCGGGGCGCATCCCGGCGGCGAGCTACGGCACCATGAGCAACCTGCTCATCGGCGGCGCCGATCCGCGCGACGGCCGCCCGTTCGCCTACTACGAGACGCTGGCGGGCGGGCACGGCGCCGGCCGCGGGTGGGACGGCGCGAGCGCGATGCAGGCGCACATGACCAACACCCGCAACACGCCGGTCGAGGCATTGGAGCATGCCTATCCGCTGCGCGTCGTCGCGACCCGCATCCGGCGCGGGAGCGGGGGCTCCGGCCGCTGGCGGGGCGGGGACGGCATCGAGCGGGTGATCGCGCTTCGGGCTCCGGCGCGGGTCACCGTCATCTCGGAGCGCCGGGTGATGCGGCCGTGGGGTCTCGACGGCGGCGGCGCGGGGGCGCGCGGGATCAACCGGGTGCGCGCCCGCGCCGCCGGGCCGGTCATCCGGCTCCCGGGCAAGTTCCAGATTGACCTGGGAACCGGGGCGGTGCTAACGGTCGCGAGCCCCGGCGGGGGCGGATATGGGCACCCGAACCGCCGGAAGCCGCGGCGTTGATCGCGATCGCCCCTTTATCGCGCCAGGCCGGATCCGATGTGATGGTCCCAAGCACAACCGGAGGCTCCATGCGCGCATCCTGCCGTATCGTCGCCGCACTTCTCGTCGCCGTCTCCCTGGTCATGCTCGCGCTGCCGCGCAGGGTGCAGAGCGTCCCGCTCTTCGCCGCGCGTGAAGGGCTGATGTGCCAGACCTGCCACTTCGACCCCAACGGCGGCGGGCCCCGTAACGAGTTCGGATTCGGGTACGCGAAGAACCGGCACCTGATCGCGCCGGAAGACAGCACCAGCCGCTGGTCGAGCCTGACGCTCACCAATCGGGTCGGCGAGAACATGCCGCTCTATTTCGGCGTGAACCAGCGCTTCATGCTGCTCTCGAACCAGCACCGCAGCGCGGATCGGCCCGAGCGGCTGGGGTTCTTCAACATGGAGAACTCGATCCACCTCGCCTTCCAGCCCCACGACATGCTGACGCTGGTCTATACCCTCGACGGCTTCGCGACCGGGCCCGACAACGCCGTGCGCAGCAAGGAGGCGTTCGGGATGATCGGCGGCCTGCCGGCGAACGGTTATATCCGGGCCGGCCGCTTCCGCATCCCGTTCGGGCTGCGGATGGACGACCACACCGTCGCGACGCGCCACGGCTTCGGTGACTTCGGCACCGGCGGTTTTTTCCTTCCCTACGATCCGCGCAAGACCGACATGGGGATCGAGGTGGGCGCGGACCGTGCCGGCTGGTTCGGACGCGCGGCGTTCACCAACGGGCAGTCGTCGGTCCTCTCGCCCAACGGCTACGCCGAAGCCAAAACGGTCAAGCTGGGCTACAACGCGCCGCGCTTTCAGGCCGGGGCGTCGATCTACGACGACTTCCAGAAATCCGGCGCCACGCCGCTGGCGCGTTTCTCGCGCTGGAGCCTCTACGGCATGGCCCACCAGGGTCCGTTCGCGCTTCTTGGAGAGATCGGCGCCGGCACTGACGAGGACCTGGCATTCGGAGGCAGCCGGAACCTTCTCGCCGGCTTCGTCGAGGTCGACTGGGCGGCACAGCGCGAGTACAACATGCGGGTGCGCTACGACCGCGTGGTCCTGGATCGCGGCGCCGATCCGGCGACCCGCGATGCCAGCACCTACCACCGCTACGCGCTGGAAGGCGAGTGGGTGCCGGTCCCGTTCGCCGAGCTGCGCTGGACGCTGCGCTACCTCGACCCCAAGGACCCCGCCCAGGACATCGAACGGCAGGCGTATCTGCAGTTCCACTTCTCGTACTAGGCGCCGTTCGAGATCTCGACGGGACGGCCCCTGCGGTGTCCCGTCGAGTCTCCGAACGGAACCTAGCCGGCCGCTTTCGATACGCCGTTACGGGCCCCCTCGCGCTTGTGGCGCATGAACTCCGCGCCGTACACGCGCTCCGCCTCGTATTGGTTGTGTGCCCGGCACAGCAGCCGGATCCCACCGACGGTCGCCTCGCCGCCCTTGGCATAGGGGTCGATGTGGTCGTACTGCACGTCCTTCCGCTCCTCACAGCGGTGGCCCGTGTCGCTCGTGAACGTGCACCGGCCGTCATCCCGCTCCCACACCGCACGGCGGACCGCGTCGGGGATGTGGCGGCTGTCGGAGTTGGAAGGCCGATGGCTGGCACGCGGCTGCTCGGTCGCGGCGAACTTGCGCTTCTCGAGCTTCTGGGCCAGTTCGCTCAGGGCGAGGTTGAGCACCGCATCAACGTCGCCGGTAGGAACCTCATGCCCGAGCAGGTCCTGGACGTAGCGCAGCAGGTCGTGCGTCTCCTGGCGGAGCGGGGTCAGCAGGGCGTACCGTCCGGGCGACGTCGGCGTCACCTTCGCTCGCGGCATCTGCGCTTCTATCCGCCGCGCGGCGGATAACTCGGCCGGC
>JBKJXJ010000210.1:0-3041 GCA_046716125.1 Candidatus Eiseniibacteriota bacterium | reverse complement strand
GCGCAGGGTCTCGCGCTTGAAGACCTGGGTCGCCGAAACCAGGCCTAGCGCGCCACGGCGCGGCGCGGGCGCCAGATCGCGCGTGTCGCGCTCGAGGGTGAACTCGGTAATCTGGGCGGCGACGCTCTGGACCTCGCCCCGAGCCTGTACCACCCGCTCCTGGGTGTAGCCCGCGGCGATGCGGTCGCGCTCGGTGAGCGCGTGGAGCAGTCGCGCGCCCCAGCGCGTGCGCGTGTAGAGGGTGTCCTGGTCCTGCTGTTCGAGCCCCGCCTCGGCGCGCAGCGGAGTCCCGAACAGCAGCGGCTCGGCGTAACGGGCGGAGAACTCGGCCACGCCGCGCCCGCGCGATTCCCAGCGCAACGCCAGCGCCCTGCCGGTGCCCGCGAGGTTGTCGAGCCCCACGCTCACGAGGCCCACCGCGCGCCCCTCCCCCTGCACCCCGACCGCGCCCTCGAAGCGGTTGTAGCGCGGCTCCTCGACCCGGTAGACGAGCTGGGCGCGACGCCAGTCGCCCTCGCCCTCGAGCCCGCGATACTCGACCGCACGGAACAACCCGAGGCGCGCGAGCCGGTCGCGCGCCCCCGCGGCGGCGGCCTCCGAGAACGGTGTTCCCGTCAGGCGTCCCATGCTGCGCTCGGCGAACGCGCGACGCGTCGCCCGCATCCCCTCGATGCGCACGCCCGTCACGGTCACGATCGGGCCCAGCGATCCGCTCAGCCGGACGCGCGCCCCGCTCGAGTCCCAGCGGAACTCGCTCACGCCGAGCGTGGCGTAGGGATGCCCCTGATCGGCGGCCACCCGCACCGCCCCCTCGATCGCGCGGGTGAGGGCGCCCGGCGAGGCCCACCCGTTTGCCGCGAGACCGAGCCGTCCGGCGAACCACGCCGAGTCCGCGGGTGCGGGCGTGTCGATCGCCAGGCTCGTCAGCCGAAGCCGCCGGCCCTCCTCGATCGACAGACGCAGCACCGGTGCACCGGCCGGAGCGACGGCGCCCGTGTCCCACGCGGCCGAGACCCGTGCGTCGAGATGCCCCGTATCCTGCAGCTCGGCGAGCAGCGCCGCGAGCGACGCCGCGAGCGAGCCGGCATCGCCCGGCGCTCGCAGCGGTGCGGCGAACATCGCCTCGAGTTGACGGCGCGGCACGCTCGTGGCCCCGGGCTCCAATCGGGCGTTGGCGGCGAGCGCGCACGCCGGCCCGAAGGCGAGCCCGGCGAACAGCGCCGGAACGAGGAATCGGAGGCGGGCCATCAGAAGAACGCCCGCAGCTCGGCCCGGCCGGTCACCTCGGTCGCGCGCGCGGGCGGCAGAACCTGCCCGCCGCGATCACGGACCGAGAACGAAGTGGAGAACGTCGTGCTCTCGTGCACGCGATAGTCCCCGCGCACGCCGGCCTCCCAGCGCGGCGCGCCGGCCGGGTCGATCGAGGGCAGCAGGGACACCGCGGGCGGGCCGGCGACGAACGCGCGCCGCGCCGAGAGATCAAGATGCCCGCGGGCCCCGAGGGCGAGCCCGATGTCGGGACCGACCCGCAGCGTGCGCGTGGCGGGGTCCCCCGCGACGGCATACGCGGATCGGGACCATCCGGCATCGAGCAGTGCGGCCGCGCGCAGCCGCGGACCGGGCGCGTAGATGAGCTGGCCGACGGCGCCCACCTCGCGCAACGCGCGCCGGTAGGCCGTCCCGGAGAGCAGCGCCTGACCGGCTTCGTCGCGCTTCCAGCGCCCCTCGACCTCGGTGCTGAACGCCGCGTTCGGCCGCGTCCGCCAGCGCAGATTGGCGGAGCGGGCGTCGGTCGTCTGAGCGAAGTTGCTGAAGCTCCGGTCGCCGATCACGCGCCGCTCGAGGCGCAGGCGCAGCGCCCCGGCGCGCGCCCCGGGAGCGAGGTCGCTCTCGATCCGCTGGGTCACCGCACCTCGCGAGAGCCCGGCGTCGTTGAGCGCGATCCACGGGTTGAGCGCCGCGTCCAGCATGTGCAATCCGCCGCGACGGCGCGCCTCGCTCTCGAAGCTCATCTCGATGCGGGAGCCGCGCCAGGTCTCGGAGGCGCCGAACTGCCACGTCGCCCGCGCGCTGGTCGCGGCGCGGGCCACGGCGTCTAAGTCGGCGCTGACTTCGATCAGCAGGTCGTGGTCGCCGTTCACCACCGGATTGCCGAGGGCGTCGTACGGTCCCTTGCCGGCCCCGACGAACACCAGGCGCCGCACGCGGCGATTCTCCCCTTCGCTCGTCACCTCGAGGTTGACCAGCACGGACCAGCCGCGACTGGGATCCCCGCCGCGCAGGCGCGTGCTCGCCAGGTCGCTGCGCGAGCGGCGCGGATCGGCGCGCGGATCCAGCATGCGGCGCTGCCAGGCGAGGCTCGCGCCCCATGGGCCCGCGGCGGGCGTCTCGAGCAGCCCGCGCACCGTGCGGGCCTGATTCTGGTCCACGTATCCGGTCGGCCCGTCCCGCGCGTCGCGCCGCACCGCGACCCCGACCAGCGCCCGCCAGGCGGCCGCGCGCGGCGTGCGCAGCTCGGCACCGACCTCGCGGCTGCGCGCGCCCACCCGTCCGGTGTCGCTGGGCGAGCGGCGCTCGTCCCACTCGCCGCGGAGTGCCGGCTCGAACCACCGCAACCGAAGCTGGATCTCGCCGGCCCGGCGGTCCCGGCCGCCGCCGGCGAAGCGCAGCCCGGCATCGCGCCCATCGGCCCGCTCCCACGAGGCGCGCGTCGTGACGGTCCCCTCGCGCGACCACTGCGCGGTCCCGCGGAGCGAACGGAACCGGTCGGGGGTGGCGAGATGGCCGATCGAGGCGCGCAGCTCGCCGCCCGGGCGGGGTTTCAGGAACCCGGCGAGCTCGTACCGGCTCTGCCGCTCGAGATCGGCGGCGATCGGGAGTCCCCAGTCCTCCTGGGCGAACGGCCGCTCGAGCCGGCTGAAGGCATCGAAGCGCCGCCCCACGGTCCGGGCCAGCAGCTCGAGCCCGCCGGCGCCGCCGAGGCGCCCGGGCACCCGGCCTTCCAGCGTCAGCCGGGCGCGGCCGGCCCCGCCCATGTTGTC
>JBKJXJ010000209.1:0-3093 GCA_046716125.1 Candidatus Eiseniibacteriota bacterium | reverse complement strand
CTTTCAGCTCGCGGATCTTTCCGACCACCTCCTTCTCCTGCTTCCAGTGCGTCTCGAGCGTCGCCGACTCGGCCTTCACGCGGCCCAGTTCCTCGTCGAGGCGCCGCAGCCGCTCCTTGCTGCCGGCATCGCTCTCCTTGGCCAGCGCCTGCCGTTCGATCTCGAGCTGACGGGCACGCCGCATCAGTTCGTCGAGCTCGATCGGGAGCGAGTCGATCTCCATGCGCAGGCGCGACGACGCCTCGTCGATCAGATCGATCGCCTTGTCGGGCAGCTTGCGGTCGGCGATGTAGCGGCTCGAGAGCATGGCCGCCGCCACGAGGGCCGCATCCTTGATGCGGATGCCGTGGTGGATCTCGTAGCGTTCCTTGAGCCCGCGCAGGATGGCGATCGTGTCCTCGAGCGAGGGTTCGTTCACCAGGATGGGCTGGAAGCGCCGTTCGAGCGCCGCGTCCTTCTCGATGTGCTTGCGGTACTCATCCAGCGTGGTGGCCCCGACGCAGTGCAGCTCGCCGCGCGCGAGGGCGGGCTTGAGCAGGTTCGAGGCATCCATCGAACCTTCGGCGGCGCCCGCCCCGACCAGCGTGTGCAGCTCGTCGATGAACAGGATGACCCGGGCCTCGGCCGCGGTGACCTCCTTGAGGACCGCCTTGAGACGATCCTCGAACTCGCCGCGGAACTTGGCCCCGGCGATGAGCGCTCCGAGGTCGAGGGTGACGACACGCTTGTCGCGCAGGGTCTCGGGGACGTCGCCCGAGACGATGCGCTGGGCGAGCCCTTCGACGATCGCGGTCTTGCCCACCCCGGGATCCCCGATGAGCACCGGATTGTTCTTGGTGCGCCGGGCCAGCACCTGGATGACCCGCCGGATCTCGTCGTCGCGGCCGATCACGGGATCGAGCTTGCCCTGCCGGGCCATGGCGGTGAGGTCGCGACCGTACTTGGTGAGCGTCTGGTACTTGTCCTCAGGGTGCGCATCGGTCACCCGCTGTCCGCCACGGACCTGGGCGAGCGCGCGCGTGACACCCTCCGGGGTGACGCCGGCCTTGGCCAGCACGCGCTGCACCTCGCTCGGCGGCTCGGGATCGGCGAGGGCCAGCAACAGGTGCTCGACCGAGACGAACTCGTCCTTGAGCTTCTCGGCCGCCCGCTCCGCGCGTTCGAGCGCCAGGCGCAGCGCGTCGCCGAGATGCATGCTGCCGCCCTGCACGCGCGGCAGCCGGTCCATGGCGAGCTCGTTCACCCGCGCCAGCGGCTCGGCCTGTACGCCGAGCTTCTCCAGCACGGCGATGACGGTGCCGCCGGCATCCTCGAGCAGCGCCGCGAGCAGATGCTCGGGGCGCAGCTCCTGGTGGCTCCGGTCGGAGGCCAGACGCTGGGCGCGCTCGATGGCTTCCTGGGACTTGATCGTGAATCGGTCGAGTTTCATGGTCGTTCGTCCGTTGCGGCGAGGGGCCTCAGATTAGCATAGCGGCCCCGGCCTTCACGGCCTCACGGCCGTCGCCGCACCAGCCACCAGTCCCCCACCCGCGCCGCGACGTAGAGGTCCGCGCCGAGCCGCCCGCCGAACACCGCCTCCGGCGCGCGCCCGCGCCCCAGGAAGTGGTCGTACGCCGGACCCATGCTCGCGTCATCGAAGGCCTCCGGCCGCCACTCGTCCGGGAACGACGGTGGCGGCGCGGCGCGATGGCGGAGCGGCGAGATCGCCCACCCCGCCAGAGTGTAATTGGGGATCCCGCCACGCGCGCGGGCCGCGGTCGCCGCGGCGTGCAGGTAGATGGGATGCCGCACCACGCGCGATTCGCGGTCGTACACCAGTCCCATGACCGTCGGACGGTCACCCATCGAAGCGATCACTTCCCGCAGCGACGCCGACTCGCGGTCGAACGCCCGGAATCCGCGAATCAGTGGGATCGCGGTCGCGAGCGAGGCGGCTGCCGCGAGGCACACGAACACCGCCCGGGCACGGCCGGCAAGCCCGGGCAGGAGCCCGGCGGCCAGCGCCGCGATGATCGGGGCGAAGCGCGGGCTCAGGTCGCCGACGAAACCATAGACATGGAGCGGGAGCGCGAGATAGAGAAGGACCGCGATGACGACGAGGCCGATGGGCCGGGCGCGCTCGAACCATGGCCCGCCCGGCCCGGTCCCCTGCCGAGGTGCCGTGCGCGAGACCACGATCGCCGCCAGCGCCACGATCACGACGGTGATCGGGCCGAACCGGTCGGACCCGTCGCTCAGGTTGTTGGCGAGGAGGCCGGGCAGAACGCGAACGCTCTCGTCGTAGGGACGGAGTTCGAAGTGTCTCTGGGCGAGCAGGCCGGACCAGTCGCCGCGGGCGATCGCGTCCGCCACGGTGCGGGAACGCAGGACGACACTTGCGGCGAAGATGCCGACGCCGAGCGCGCACCATGCCAGGATCGCGAGCGGGGCGGCGCGCGGCCGCATCCAGGCCACGCTCCCCCGCCCCGTCGCGTCTTCGGGGACCCGCGTCGAGAGCAGGAGGTATGGGAATCCGAGCGCCAGGTAGAAGGCGGGCCCGGGATGGGTCGCGGCGAGGGCGATCAGGCATACGATCAGCCCCGCCGACCACCACCCTCGGCGCGGCGCATCGGCGAGCGCCCTGACCCAGAGACCGAGGCTCGCGAACAACAGCGGGAGCGATGCGCAGTAATTCACATAACCCCAGCCGAACGCGTCACCGAACGCGAACGGAAGGGTCAGGAGCCCGGGCCATGCCGCGCGACCCAGGCCGCGCAACAGGAACCCGACCGCCAGCGGGAACGCGACGACGGCGACGGAGAGGAATACCCGGTTCGCGATGTCGATCGGCATGAAGCGGTCGAGCAGGCCCGCCACCGCGTAGTAGCCAAGGTACGGCCGGAAACCCGGCCGGGCCTCGAAGTAGCGCGGGTAGAGCGTGGCGGGGTCATCCAGATGACCGAGGACCGCGAGCACAAAGCTGTGCTGCGGCAGATCCACCAGCGGCAACTCGCGCGCGGCCCAGAGCGGAAGGACCGCGACGGCCAGCGCGAACAGCCAGGCCAGGCGCTCGAGTCGGGGCGGGCGGGTCGTGTTCATGCGGCGCTCCGGGGA
>JBKJXJ010000208.1:0-4320 GCA_046716125.1 Candidatus Eiseniibacteriota bacterium | reverse complement strand
GGAGAGGCCCTGGGCCCTGCGCCCGAGCTGCTGGTCACGATCATGAGCGTATCGACTCCCAGGCCCGCCGGATCCTGCAGCAGCACGTAGCTCACCCCGAGCCCTTCGAGAACGCCCACCATCGCTTCCGAGGGCCGGCGGGAGCGAAGGTCCACGGAGACGGGCATGCGCGGCGCGGGGCCGTCGTAGAGGACCTTCGCGCCGGTGCGGGCGGCCAGCGCGGCGAGCACGTCCGACAGCGGCGAACGCTCCGCGCTCACGTCGACGCGGCCGTCCGCGAGCTTCACCTGGACGCCGGCGTTTGCGGCGGCCGGGAGAAGGAGCAGCACGGCAGCAGCCGTCACGGCGGCGCTCATACGGGTCCCTTCGGTTACCATCCCAGACAGGGTAGCACCGATTCGGTGCGTGCCGCCGGCGCCGTGCCGCGACCCGGCACTATGATTGGCCGCTCGCGGAGCCGGACAGGCTGGGCGTAAGGCTAGCGAGGCTGAACGTACCGCACGGAAGGAATCGCTGGATGGCATCACAACCTGCCGTGCCGCGCCCGACGCGTCGAGAAGCTCTCTTTCTCGTCATCGCCATGCCGCTGCTCTTCCGAGTCGGGTTCGCCCAGTTCTTCGCGAGCGAGCGCAATCTGGCCATCAACCAGGACAGTACCTACCAGCTCGTGCCGATTTTCAGCTACATGTCGAACTGTTTCAGTCGTGGTGACCATCCTTTCTGGATGAATACCATCATGTCGGGCATCGCCCTCCACGGCGATCCCGATTTCTCCCCCGCGTACCCGTTCTACCTGCTTCGATTCGGCTTGTATTCGACACCTCTCGCGGCCATGTGGGCCATCCATTGGGTGACGGTCCTGCACCTCCTCGTCCTGTACATGAACAGTTACGTCATGCTGCGCTGCATGAGGGTATCGGCCGTTCCGGCTCTCATGGGAGCTTCGGTTCTAGCCTTCAGTCAGAACTCGATCAGCTACGCCGGCTGGATCAACATCACGGCCTCGTATGCATGGCTTCCGCTGACGGTGGGCGCGGTGGTTCTCATCCTCGACCGCCGCTACGTCCGCGGCGCGATCGCGATGGGTGCGGTGAGCCTCGCGCTGCTGATTCTCGCGTCACCGTCGCAGTCGCTGATTCACGCGTTCTACGTTGTCGGCCTGCTGTTCCTCGCCCGTGCTGTTCGGTGGTTCAGGGCCGGGGATCTCGCCACATGCGCAGCGGCTGGGCGCGATCTGACGCTGATGGGAGGCTTCGCCTTCGTCCTCGGATCCCCCAGCCTGGTTCCCGTGCTCCTGAACCGGCTTCAGGCAATCCGCTTCCTCGGCGAATTCCCCCCGATCACCGGATATGCCCGGGTGCCATACGAGGCCACGCTGGTCGCTGAGCTCGCGCCCATCCAGCTTGCGAGCCTTCTTCTGCCGTACCTTGTGCCGAATACGGTTGGGGCCGGCTTCGTGGGCATGAGTCCCGTCTTGTTCGCGCTGTTTGCCGCGTGCCAGCGCCGTTCGAACTGGCTCGTCATGCCACTGTTCGCCCTGGCCATGTACGGCATGCTGTCCGCTGCCGGCCACCATTTCGGGTTCGCACAACTCAACCACCATCTGCCGCTTCTCAACATGTTCCGAGAACCGCGCCGCCACCTGTTCCTGTTCGTGTTCGGTGTGTCAAGCCTGGCGGCCATCGGATTCGAGTACCTGGTCGAGAGCATCCGGACACGAACCACGGCGATCCACTGGCGGGCGCACTTGGGGATCGTGGCCATCTTCGTCGCCGTCAGCCTGTTGGCGCTCGCCGCACCCCTTCCCTGGGAGGGCATAGTGCCCCCATGGGTGCTGCTCTTCGCGTGTGCTCTCACCGCACTGTTGCTGTTCGCAGGATTGTGGGCGCCGCCTCCCATGAGGGGGCTGCTCGTCGTCTCCGCCGCCGGCCTCACCATTCTGGCAAGCCTTCCATTTCCGCCCAAGGATCGGGCGCTCATCGAGAACGATTACCTTTTCGCGAAGAACCTTGCGTCGCACCTGACGCTCCAACGTCTCGCTCGGATCGACGACATCCGAACCTACCGGATCTTGTTCGAGGGCGACGAGCTTCGCTCGGCGTTCTGGTCCATGAACGCGAGCTACTACGGGTTGCGCTCGTTCCAGGCGTTCAAGAACCCTTTGCCGAGCGCGTGGCAGTTCGAGGAGGTGTACCAGCGCTTCGATGTCCGAAACTACTATCCTCTGCTCGGGGCGCGCTACTACCTGTGCCGGTCATGTGAGCGGATCGTCCCCGGCAGTCTTGGACGCTATCGTCTCGACCAGGAGATCAATGGGCACAAGCTATACGTTGCCGACGAGGCCGTGCCACGCTACACCGTCATTGGTCGGGTAGCCGGTTTCTACGACACGCCCGAGCAGTTCTACGACCGCGTCCGCGCCGGCTTCGACATCAATCACGAGGTCTATCTCGACCGGGCTGTATTGCGACCCGATCTGAACGAGATCATCCCCTCGATGGGCTACCCGCCACGATACGTGCTCAAGGAAGAGCATAGCTCTTTGAACAAGCTCGACCTCAGCATTCACCTCGAACGCCGTGCCATTCTCATGCTCAACGAATACTTCACTGCGGCGTGGACGGCCACCGTCAACGGGCGGACCACCGCGCCGATCCGCGTGAACCTGAATCAGGTTGGCGTCCTGCTGGATCCCGGAGTGAATCTGGTGCGGCTGGAGTACCGACCGACGGTCTTCATCTGGCTGCTGCGCCTGCAGTCCGTTCTTATCGTCGTGTTCGGGGCGGTTGCCTTGGGCGCGCTGGCCCGGCGACCGAGCCGGTCCAGGCGAGCGGATATCACGACGACAGAATAGTTGCGCGCACACACGCTGCCGGTGGTCATCAGACCACTCTCGCCGCCAACGGCAGCGCCGATCGCGCCCGCAGCCTGCGCCTGAACTCGAGCGCGTTCATTGCGTCGCAGAGGTGAGAATGGCCGAATTGATTTCGCCCTACGGCGGCCGCCTGGTCGACCTGCAGAACGACCTCCTGGCCGTGATGCGGGTCGAGGAGGCATACCCCTGGAGCCCTAGCGTCTGGGGCGAGCTGAAGGTTCGTGACCCGCTGGCGCGCCGCGGTCCGTTGTTTGCGAGGGGTGTGGGGGCGGCGTAAGATGTTTGGTTCGGCGGCGGGTTCGGCGCGCGCCAAAGGCGCCGCCGGAAGACCCGGCGCGGGCGAGGGGGAAGCCGCGAGTGTACCGACGAGCTCGAGCGTGTCCGTGAGCACCTCGCCTCCTGCAGCCGCCCGCGAGCCGCTGGTCACCGTGGCCACGCTCTGCTGGAACCACAGCTATCTCATCCGCGACTTCCTCGCGTCGTTCCTCGAGAAGACCGCTCCCGGCTCGCTTGCCGAGGTCCAGATGGTGGTGGTGGACAACGGAAGCATCGACGACACGCCGGCCATACTCGAAGCCTGGCGTCAGGAGGCCGGAGGGCCGGCGTGGAAGACGGTCGTGCGCTCTCCCACGAACCGCGGCTTCGCCGGCGGCGCCAACCTCGCGGTCGGCGAGGCCAGAGGCCGCTACCTGCTGCTCCTCAACAACGCCGTCGAGTTCAAGGGCGACCTCGTGAAGGCGTGACTGGAGGCCTACCCCAACGGCCGCCGTGCCCTCCTCGGCGGCAAGCTCATCAAGCGGGCCAGCCCGTGGAATCAGCTTCACGGCAAGGTCGTCCGCTACCTGGAGGGCTGGTGCCTCTTCGCCCCCATGGAGGTCTTCCGGGAAGTGGGCTCGTTCGTCGGCGAACGGCTGACCGGGATCTTCGACGAGACCTTCTCTCCCGCGTTCTTCTAGTACATGGACCTGTCGCTGCGCGCCCACCTCGCCGGCATCGAGCTGCGCGAGGTGCGGCTACCCGTGAAGCACCTGGAGAGCCGCACCACCAAAGGCACGCCGTCCTTCGACTTCATGGACGTCATCTACGAGAACCAGCGCCGCTTCCAGGCCAAGTGGCGCGACATCGCGGCCGAAGCTCTGTGAGCGCGACGGCATGAGCCTCGTCTCCCAGCTCGCCCGGCTCGTCACGCACCGGCGGCTGATCGGCCAGCTCGCGCGGCGCGACGTGGAAGGGCGCTACCGGGGATCCTCTCTCGGGCTCCTGTGGTCCTTCGCCACTCCCCTCGTCATGCTGGCCGTGTACACCTTCGTGTTCGGCGTGATCTTCACCACCGCCCGCTGGTCCCAGGCACCGGCGGCCGCCCCGAGGCATCTGGGCGACTTCGCCCTCGTGCTCTTCTGCGGGCTCCTGGTCCTGAACCTCGTCTCGGAGTGCCTCGGCCGCGC
>JBKJXJ010000207.1:0-4090 GCA_046716125.1 Candidatus Eiseniibacteriota bacterium | reverse complement strand
CTCTGGATGCACGTCAAGTGTTTGGGTGAACGCCTCGATCGCCTTCGCGTACTGGCGTGACATCAGGTAGGTGAACCCGACGTGATGCATGGGGCCCCGTGAGAGCGGGTCGAGTTCGCGTGCCAGCAGACTGTGCTCGAGCGCCTCGGCGGGCCGATTGAGCGCCCACATGCACCCCGCAAGCTCCATGTGCGCGTCCGCGCTGCCCGGCGCGAGCTCGACCGCGCGACGGAACGCCGCATCGGCGGCCGGTCCGTCCCAATCGAAGAGGAGCCGGATGTTGCCAGCGACGATGTGCGCCTCGGGCAGTTCGGGATCGATGGCGATCGCGCGGTCGAGCGCCGATCGCGCCGCGAGCAGCGCGTCGCGCGGGTCGCTCGTGCCGTGCAGGGCCCGCGTCGTGAACGCGTCCGCGATCGCGGCGTGGGCCATCGCGTAGTTTGGGTCGAGCCGCACGGCCTCCTGAAACGCCTCGAGGCCGCGATCCATCTCGCCGGCGGTCCCGACGCTGAAGTGCCGGCCCCTGAGAAAGAGCTGGTAGGCACGCGGATCGTCCGTCCCGCGCTGGGCGAGACGCGCGACGTCCGCGCCCGTGAGCTTCAGCCTCAGCTTCCTGGTGATCGTGCTCGTCAGCTCGCGCTCGATCGTAACCACGTCGTCGAGCGCGCGGTCGTACCGGCTGCCCCACAGCTGACGCTGGTCGGACAGGTCCACCAGCTCGGCGCTGATCGACAGCCGATCGCCGCGCAGCACCAGGCGCCCGGTCAGGATGGCCCGCACCCCGAGCTTGTGCCCGATGTCGGCGGGGGTTTCCTTGCTGCCTTTGAAGGCAAACGCGGAGGTGCGCGAGATGACCTTGAGGTTCGGCAGCTCCGAGAGGGCGTTGATGAGCGACTCGGTCATCCCGTCGCTGAGATAGGTCACATCGGCGTTGTCGCCCTCGTTCGCGAACGGCAGCACGGCGATCGAGTCGATGGGTTTCTCCGCCGAGGCCTGCCAGACGATCACCGTGGCGGCGATCGCGACCACCACGGCGAGCCCCACGATGACCGGCGCCAGGCGGCGCTTGCGCCAAGGCGGGGTCGCGGTCGCCCCACTCCGTATTCCCGGCCCCGAGGCAGTTGCTTCGCCGCGCCGCAGCCCCTCGAGATCGCGGCGCAGCTCGCCGGCAGACTGGCAGCGCGTGGCTCGAGGCTTCACCAGGCAACTCGCGACGATCCGCTCGAATGCTTCCGGCACGTCAGGGTTCAGCGTCCGGATCGATTCGGGCGTCGCGTTGCAGATCCTGTTGATCGTATCGTTGGCCGACACGCCCAGGAATGGCAGCCTGCCGGTGGCCAGCTCGTACAGCACCACGCCGAGGCTGAAGATGTCGGTGCGCGCGTCCATCCCGGTGCCGAGCGCCTGCTCGGGGCTCATGTAGGGCACCGTGCCCATCACCAAACCGATCTCGGTCCGCGCCTCGGTCGCCACCTGCGTGTCGGCGGCGTCCGTGGCCAGGGTGCGGCGCGCGAGCCCGAAGTCCAGCACCTTGACCTGGCCGTCGGGCGACACCACGACATTCGCCGACTTGATGTCGCGGTGGATGATGCCCCTGGCGTGCGCGGCTTCGAGCGCCGAGGCCATCTGGACGGCCAGATCGATGACCCGCTCCGCGCTCGGGCGGCCTCTCCGGATGAGCTTCGCGAGATCCTCGCCCTCGACGAACTCCATCACGATGAAGTGGTGCCCGCCCTCGGAACCCACGTCGTAGACCTGGGCGATGTTCGAGTGACTGAGCGCCGACGCGGCGCGGGCCTCGCGATCGAAGCGCTGGCGGTAGTCGTGGTCCTCCGCCAGTCGCGAGGGCAGCAGTTTGATCGCGACGACGCGGTCGAGGCGCGTGTCGCGCCCGCGGTACACCTCGCCCATGCCGCCCGCGCCGAGCGGGGCGAGGATCTCGTACGGGCCCAGGCGATAACCGGCGGGAAGGCTCAGAGTGACCTCGCGGTGCGTGGAGGAAGTCGCCGGTCATTGTAGCGAACCCTCGGTGCCATGAATAGGTCGCGGTCCACGGAACGGTGTCGCCTGAGCCCATCGATCGAATTCGTACCGTGGGCAGAAGTCTCCTCCGGCCGGATCGATCTCGGCTGAGTGGGTAGCCGATGGGTAGCCAAGTCGAACCTTCTTGCATCCCCCCGGGGGGGATGTGGCATCCTGACGTCTCGGGGAGGAACTCATGATGACCAGGACTGGCTCGAAGCAGCTCCAAAGCACATCCTCGGCTTACCTGAAGCAAGACGTGCGGACCGATCTCGATCACCGCTTGGCTCGAATCGAGGGCCATGTTCGCGCCGTGCGAGAGATGCTGGCCGAGGACAAGTCCTGTGACGACCTCATGACTCAACTCGCCGCGGTACGGGCAGCCACGACTCAGGCCATCGTCAAGCTCTTCGAAGGACACATGGAGACCTGTGTGCGCACGTGCGTCCAGACGGGGAAGGGACAAGATGCGCTCAGCGGTCTCAAAGGCACCCTCACGACATTGCTCCGCCAGGTGTAGGAAGAAGATCGAATGAAGGATCGGGGCACGCTGTTAGGGTCGCTCGGCGCGGCCGTCCTGGCATCGGCGTGCTGTCTCGGGCCGCTGATCCTCGGCGCACTGGGGGTCGGATCGTTCGGGCTGACCAGCGTTCTTGCCCCGCTGCGGCCGTGGCTCCTCCTCCTGACGGCCGCCTTGCTGGGGGTGGCGTTCTACTTCGCCTACCGGCCGCTCCGCGATCCCGACTGTGGGCCTGACGGAGCGTGCGCCCGCCCGCCCAACCGGACGCTTCAGCGCTTCACGCTGTGGCTCGTGACGGTCCTGACGTTGGCTCTCGCGACGTACCCGACCTGGGGAGCCCGCCTCTTCTCGCGGCCGCCAACCCTGATCGCCTCGGCAGCCAAAGACGTCGTCGTGCTCGAGGTCGCCGGAATGACGTGCGCCGCCTGCGAAGGCGGTGTTGAGGAGGAACTCCGGCGAGTGCCTGGAGTGGTCGCCGCCCGTGTCGACTATCCATCAGGGACTGCCGAGATTCGATTCGCAACCGCCACCACTGACGTCGGTCCGCTGATCGCGGCGGTGGAGCGGGCCGGGTATCGCGCCTGGTCATGCTGCTCTCGCCATCCTGACCGGGCTGCCAACGCGGCGCCCGGCGGGTGCACGGGAGCGTGTTCGAAGGAATCGCGACCGAGAGATTGAAGGGCTACGCGGTCTGGGAGCCCATCCTGCGCACTGATGACGAGCGAAGCGCGCGCAAGGCCACAACCATCCTCCCGGACACTCGGGTTCGCCACTACTGGATCGGGGGCCAGGCCGTCGGTGAGATGTTCCAGGCACCGCTGGGCCTCAAGGGCGAGCCCGCCTGGGACGTCGATCTGGTTTATCCTCCCGGGGTCGAATGGAAGGGAAGCAAGCCGCCGAAGCCCGCCTACTTCATGTACCAGCTGGGATCCCTCCCCGCCGGTCGTCGACGGAACGGAGAGACATTGGCGATCAAGCTCCGTGAGGTGCTGGCGAAGCCGTCCACGGGATCGGAGAGAAGATGAAGATCCAGCTCATCACGTTTCCCGGTTGCCCGAACGCGAAGGCGGCGCGCGCAACACTCGAACGGGTTCTGGCCAGGGCCGGAGTCGCGGATCGGATCGAAGAGGTCGATGCGACTGCCCTGGAAACCGCGGAGGAACTACGGGGCTGGGGATCGCCCACGGTTCTGGTGGAAGGCAAGGACGTGGGAGGACAGGTGGAACCGACCGGCACCAGCTGCCGTCTGTATCGAGACGACGACGGCAAGGTGCATGGGTCGCCACCCGAGGCGTTGCTCTCCGCAGCCATACGGCGTGGCGCCAGCGACCTCCGGTAGGTAGATTGCCCCGATGGCCCTGACTCCCGGCTCCCGCCTCGGCCCCTACGAGATCGTCGCCCCGCTGGGCGCGGGCGGCATGGGCGAGGTGTATCGCGCCCGCGACACGCGGCTCGAGCGCGATGTCGCGATCAAGATCCTTCCCAAAACGTTTGCCCAGGATCCTGACCGCGTCGCGCGCTTTCAGCGTGAAGCGAGAACGCTTGCAG
>JBKJXJ010000206.1:0-3326 GCA_046716125.1 Candidatus Eiseniibacteriota bacterium | reverse complement strand
CCGCCGGTGCAGCTGGAGCCGCGGGAGCCGCGGGAGTCACGGGAGTCGCAGGAGTCGCGTCCCGCCGGCCCATCGGATCGCGTGCGCCCGGCCACCACTGGCGGAGCGAGTCGCGCCGGAGCTGGGTGGAGAGCAGCGCCCCGGCGCCGACCGTCAGGAGCACACCCGTGACGACAGTCGCGAGCACGCGGAGCATCCCGCCCGGGGCCCCGCCCATCGGGATCCCGCCGAACAGGTGGCCGACCACCTTGACGACGGTGAGCGCGACGATGCCCCACACCGCCATGAGGGCCAGCGACGGGACGGTGCGACCCAGCTGGCGGGCGAGACGCTCGCCGAGGACCGCGGCGCCGACGACGTAACCCCACACGACCAGCAGCACGATGGCGAGCGCGTAGCCGAGCAGGACGGCGATCGCGATCGGGATGCCGATGATGGTGATGCACAGGATCGCGACCACGAGCGCCAGCGCGACGATCGAAGGGATGATGAGCGCCCAGGCCAGCAACCCGAAGCCGAGGCACTTGATGGGCTCGTTCTTGAACGCCTCGAATGCCGCCTGGGTGCGCTGCGGCGCGAGCTGGGTGAAGCCCCAGGCGACCAGCAGCACCACCAGCATCTTCGCGATCGTCCAGGCCGCCTTGAGGCCGGAGTCGACGATGCCGAGGAACCCGAAGAACGGGCCGGGGAACCATCCGCGGGGAAGCCCGCTCGCGGTGACGCGCTGGCCGCCGACGTGGGAGCCGGGCTGCTCGTGGAGCTGGCCGCCCAGGGTCACGACCTGGCCATCCACGCGGCCGGTCGGGCCGAGGAACACGTCGCCACCCATCGCGACGACCTCGCCCTCGACGTGTCCATCCACGGTCACGTCGCCCCCCATCGCGACCACGTCGCCGAGCACGGTCTGCCCTTCACGGATCGTGACGTTGGAGCCGAACCGCACCACGTTGCCGGAATCATCCGCGGGGAGCGCGGGGATCGCAGGCGGCGCCGGCACTGCGGGGGCCGACGGCGGTGCCGGAACCGCGGGCATCGGCGGGGGCGCGGGCGCCTCCGCGCTCCTGCGGGAGCTGCGGCGCATCAGTGCCGAGACGCTCTCGGCCGGCACCGGCTTGAACTGCATGACCTCCTGGGCCAGGGCGGGGGCATGCGACAGCAGCAGCCATGAGACCGGAGCATCTCCCTCCGTGGTCCCGGGCCGGTGAGGCCCGACCATCGTGCCGAGGGAGAACAGGGCCCCGCACACCGCGGCGACCACGAGCATCGCTGAGAGTCGTCGCATGGTCATCGGCCTCCCCCCCCCACCGTGATGTCACCCGACGTGGTATGGAGGACCACCGGGGTCTTGCCGCCGCGGATCACACCGGACACGCTGCGTCGCGAGACATTCTTCATCTGCATCGGCTGCACGACCTCGATCGTGCCGCTCGAGGTGCGCATGTCAAGGGTGCAACCGACCGCGGGATCCAAATCGAGCTGGATCTCCCCGCTCGTCGTGCCCGCCTCGACCCCGCGCAACGGCCCGCGGAGCGAGAGCCGGACGTCCCCGCTCACGGTGCCGACCTTGACCGTCCCCGTGACCCCGCGCACCACGACCGCGCCGCTCGACGACTCCGCCTCCAGCCCCCTCGGGGCGGCATCCGCCTGGATGTCGCCGCTTACGGACGACAGCGAGAGACTGTCCCGGGCGCCGGTCACGTTGATCTCACCGCTGGTGGTCGAGGCCCGGAGAGCGCCCGCGACCTGCCGGACCAGCACGTCGCCGCTCACGGTCGAGACCGAGAGTTCGCCCCCGGCATCGGTCACCGAAACACTGCCGCTGCTGGTCGAGGCCTTGAGCGCACCCGAGGCCTGCTGCACCACGATGTCGCCGCTGACGCTCTTCACCCGCGCCTCGCGGACCGCGGTCGCGGTGACCTCGCCGCTCGAGCTCGAGGCCTCGAGCGGGCCGCCGGCCGAGAGCACCTCGATGTCGCCGCTGGTGGTCATCAGCACCTGCGCGGCGGCCAGACCCTCGCTGTGGATGTCGCCGCTGCTCTCGCGCACGGTGACCGGCACGCCCTTGGGGACCTGGCAGGTGATGCGCACCTCGTATCGCGGCAGGTGCACGCCGTTGACCCGGAAGAGGTCCCAGAAGTTGATCCGGATGTTGCGCCGCTTCTGGTAGCGCACCTCGACGACGTAGCGATCGCCCTGGATGCCGGTCTCGACCACGATCCCGCGCGCCACGCTCTCGGCGCGCTCGGTGTCGCCGACCCGCACGATCTTGAGCGCGGTCACGTGAAGCCTGGCATCGGGGCTCGGGAGCAGGTCGACGCGGCCACGGGAGTTGATGACCTCGAGGGTCTTGAACCCCCTGGCCTCGACCGTCTGCTCGCTCTGTTCCCGCAGGACGCCCCGCTCGGCGGCGGCCGGCGACACCCCGAGCAACAGGGTCACGGACACGACCTGAATGCACCGTCTCACGATACGAACCCTCATGGTGGTGTCAGGATTACGTGGCCGGGGGTCTCGAGGTTGCGGGAAAAAGAGGGCCCGGGTGGGGCCTACCGCCCCAGGACGGGGCGGCAGACCGCCCGGGCCTCAGGAACGGCAAGGAGGGAAGTCCCCGAACGAGTCGGTTCCTCCCCTCCCCTGTTGCCTATGACGATGGGCTCAATGGTGAAGCCGGACTTAGTGAGGCGTCATCGCCGTGTCCACAGGCGCCATCGCGGTATCCACGGGCGCCGTCTCGGTCGTCGTGGTCGTCGTGGTCGTCGTGGTGGCTCCGGTATCCTCGGTCTTGGCCCCACCGCAGCTCACGACGGCGAGCGCCAGCGTCAGCGCCAGGAGAGCGACCATGATCAGTGCGGAAAACTTGCGCATTCTTACTTCACCTCCTCTCAGTCCCGCCGCTCCGGCTCACTACCGGGCGCGGCGCTGTATATCGTTTGGACTCAATAAGTGAAAAAACACCACTTGGGGAGCGGTGTCTCTTCTCGCGGCCTCCATGCGGCAGAGTGACGTTCTCATCGCGCGCTCACACCGGCCCTGCGCAGGCGATCGCGCGGGCAGGGGCAAACGCGGCCGAAGGCTAGGGATACGCCCCGCCGTTGTCAATCCCGTTTTTTCCCTGTAATCGGCAGCTATCGCCAGCCTAACCCGTTATCATCATTTGGTTTGAAGTGCCTGTTCGAGGTCCCCACGAAGATCGGCCAGATCCTCGATTCCGACCGATAGCCGCAACAGGCCGTCCGCGAACCCCATGGCCAGGCGGGCCTCCCTGGGGACCGAGGCGTGGGTCATCGAGGCCGGGTGGCAGACCAGGCTCTCGACCCCTCCCAGGC
>JBKJXJ010000205.1:0-6712 GCA_046716125.1 Candidatus Eiseniibacteriota bacterium | reverse complement strand
CAGTCGGAGGTCCGCATCGGCCACGCCGGCGCGGCCCGCACCGTGGACCCGGACTACTACGCGCTCCAGGTGTGCATGACCGCGCTCGGGGGACAGTTCACCTCGCGGATCAACCTCAACCTGCGCGAGAAGCACGGGTTCACCTACGGCGCGCGGAGCGGCATCAGCTACCGCCGCGGCCCTGGGCCGTTCGGGGCGTCGGCCGGCGTGTTCACCGCCAAGACCGACAGCTCGCTGGTCGAGCTCCTGAGCGAGCTGAAGGACATCCGCGGGGCACGGCCGCTCACGCCCGAGGAGACCGAGGCCGCCCGCAACGCGATCATCCGCGGCTACCCGCGGCGGTTCGAGACGACGGACGCGACCATCGGAGTGCTCTCGGACCTGGCGCTCTACGGTCTGCCGGATTCCGAGATCGGCAACTTCCTCTCGCAGGTCGGTCGGGTGAAGCCCGAGGACGTCACGCGGGTGGCGAGCAAGTACGTCTCGCCGGAGAATCTCGCCATCGTCGTCGTAGGCGACCTCGCCAAGGTGCGGCCCGGGATCGAGGCGCTCAACCTGGGACCGGTCACCGTGCTCGACTCCGACGGCAAGGCGGTCGCCGCGCAATAGCTCCCGCTCATCCTGAATCACACGATCGGGGCCCCGAGCCGATCCGGCGCGGGGCCTTGGTCACGTCAACGGGGTCCCCTCCACCCAGCTCTCGTCCCCCTCGGCGTACGTCTCCTTCTTCCAGATCGGGACCGTGCGCTTCAGCTCGTCCATCACCCACCGGCAGGCGTCGAACGCGGCGCCACGATGGGCCGCCGCCACCGCGACGGCGACGCTTGCCTCGGTGAGCGGCACCTCGCCGATCCGGTGCACGATCCGGCAGGTCGCGACGTCGAAGCGCGTCAGCGCGGCACGCTCGAGTGCTTCGAGCGCGGCCAGCGCCATGGCCTCGTAGGCTTCATACGAGAGCCGCGTCACCCGCCGGCCCTCGTGATGATCCCGGGTGGTGCCGAGGAAGAGGGTGATCGCCCCGCAGTCCGCCCGCGCCGAACCGGCGAGCAGGCGTTCGACCGGGATGGGGTCGCGGGTGAGCTCAGCCATGGTGCGCCTTCATCCGCCGCTCACCGGCGGCAGCAGTGCCAGCTCGACCCCGTGCGCGAGCGGCGCGTCGGCGCGCACGAGCCGCTGGTCCACCGCCACGGCGAGATGAGCGCGCAGCGAAGCGAGTGAGGGGTGGTCGCGCTCGAGGACGGCGAGCGCATCGCTGACGCGACTCCCCTCCGGAAGCTCGAGCGTCACGCGTGCGCGGCCGGCGTGCTCACGCGCCTGCGCGAAGAACAGAACGGTGATCGTCATGAGGCCTCCCGGGGGTGGACGCTCGTTGAACGACCCCCTATGCTCGCCGGATGCGCGATCCGAATCAAGGCGACGGCGAGGAGGGCACGCCACCACGCCCGACCGACGTCGCCTCCGAGGTGTCCGTGCCCGTCCCATCGGACCCGTGGGCGCGGGACGCGTCGGCGATCGAGTTGCCGGCCGCCGACCCATGGACCGTGGTTCCCGATCCGACGCCCGACGGCCCGCCGATCCAGCGCGGACTGCGCATCTGGCTGGTGCTGATCGGCGTCATGGGGCTGATCGGGCTCTTCTTCGAGCAGGCGGAGCTGGCACTCATGGCGGCGCTCGGCGGCGCCTTCGCGGCCGCCCACGCGGCGGACCGCGATCCGCTCTATCTGCCCCTCCACCGGTTGCTCACCGGCGTCTATGCCGTCGGCGGCGCGGTGTTATTCGCGGTGCTCGCCTTCTGGCTCGCGACCCAGACCGGTGCGGGGCCCCTCCGGTCGCTCGCGGCCGGCGTCGCGGGCGGCGCCGCCGTACTCTCGGTCCTGACCACGTTCCGTCCGCTCTCGGACGGCATGGCCTCGGCCGTCTTCAGGACGCTGCACCCGAACCACGTTCTGCGCTTCGGCGGCCGCGTCGTGCTGATGGTGCTGCTGTTCGTGATTCCGGGTTGGGCCGCGTTTCCGGGGCTGCTCGAGATCCTCGCCAACAGTCCCAGGCCCCTGATCGATACCGGACAGCTCATCGCGAGCCTCGTGGGCCTCACGCTGCTGGCGCTGGGTGGGGTCGGGTTCCTGGTGCGCCGCGGCTTACGCTCCACCATCGACCGGCTCGGCCTGCGCGTCCCCACCCTCGCGCATCTCGGCGTCATGGTCGCCGGCGTCATCACCCTCTACCTGCTCAACCTCGGCGTCGAGGCGATGCAGCGCGCGTGGTTCCCCGGCCCCTGGGAGCACGATCAGCGCATCAACCAGCTCATGGCGGGCGGGCTCGGGTTGGGCGGCGGATTGCTGCTGGGGGTGAGCGCCGGGGTCGGCGAGGAGCTGGCGATGCGCGGCGCGCTCCAGCCTCGGCTCGGCCTGGTGTTCACGGCGGTCGTGTTCGCCGCGCTCCACGTGCACTACTCGTGGATCGGGATGGCCACCATCCTGCTGCTCGGCGTGGTGCTGGGGGTGATCCGCGATCGGACGAGCACCACGGTCGCGATCCTGGTGCACACGATCTACGACATCCTCGCGGTCGTCACCAACAACGGTGTGTCCGGGACGTAGCCGTCCCCGGGACCGGGAGCTACGACAGCGTCTCGCCCGGCCGGAGCGCCACGACCTCGGCCTCGACCTTCTGCTTCGCCAGCTCCTCGCGCAACGCGTCCGGCGTGCCGGTGAGGGCCGGGAAGGTGCCGTAGTGCGACGGGACGATCCACTTCGGCTTGAGCATGCGCGCGGCCAGGGCGGCCTCGCGCGGGGACATCGTGTAGAGGTCTCCGATCGGCAGCAGGGCGATGTCGGGCGCGTAGAGCTCGGCGATCAGGGCCATGTCGGAGAACACCGCGGTGTCGCCGGCGTGATAGATGCGGGTGCCGTCCTCGAGCGTGATGACGAATCCGCACGCCTCGCCGCCGTAAATCACCCGGCCGCCGTCTTCGATCCCGCTCGAGTGGAGCGCGTGCACCATGGTGAACTTGAGGCCCGCCGCCTCCTGGGTGCCGCCCTTGTTCATCGGGCTGGTGCCGGACAGCCCCTTGCGGCTCAGGAACAGGTGGATCTCGTAGTTGCAGACGACCGTGGGGGTAAACTTCTTCCCCAGGGTCACGGCGTCGGCCATGTGATCGCCATGCCCGTGCGAGATCGTCATGACGTCGATCTTGTCAAACGTCTTCTGCTCGCGGGGGCAGGACGGATTGCCCTCGACCCAGGGATCGAGCAGCACGGTCTTCGCACCGCGCGTGACCAGCTTAAACGTGTTGTGGCCGAGCCAGGTCAGCGCGAAGCCCCGATTGAGCGCCCCCATGTCCCTCCTCCCCGATGGCCCGGTACCGCCGGCAGCCGCGAGTCGTGTGCGGCCGGCAGTTTAGTGTGCGCTACATCGGGGGACAAGCCGGGGGGTCAGTTGTGCTCGCCACCCGGAGATTCGCTCCGGGCGGCCTGCAGGAGCTGATCTTCCATGAGCTCGCGCGCGCGCCGGGCGCGTTCCAGGACGCTGTCCATGCCGAGCAGCGCGAGCTTCTCGCCCGGGTCGGCGGCGAGTCCCATGCACAGGGTGTTGACCAGCGGCTCGAACCCAAGAGTCTCGTCGATCGGCCAGGGCTGCTCGCCCGCGGCTTCCGCCAGTTTGGCGCACCGGTTGCCGGCCTCGACCAGCGCACGCCGCTCGATCTGGAACAGCGCGTCGTCCTCGGAGAACGGCTCCTGGGGGAACGCCTGCGCCCGCACCGCCCGATACGGGAACTCGCGCACGCGCCGCCCCAGCCGGGCCCGCGAGAGGCCCAGGAGCCGCAGGTGATAGCAGTCATCGGGGAGCCAGGCCACCTCGTCGATGCGCGCGAGACAGCCGAGCGGATGGAACTCGGGGCTGCCGTGATAATCCTGCTCCCAACCCGGCAGGAGCAGCGCCAGGGCGATCAGGCGCTCGCCCGACAGCGCCTCACGGACCATGGTCCGGTAGCGCAGCTCGAAGATGTGCAACGGCAGGTGCACACCCGGGAAGAGGACCACGCCCGGGAGCGGGAACACCGGTACCGGTTGCTTCGGCTGGAACGACATGGCGCCTCCCGCGCCCCTCGGGCCGGAATCGGGACGGAGGCTGCGGCGGAACCCTAGTCTCCGCCGACGAACTCCATCAGCTGCTGGACATGTCCGTCCACCTTCACCTTCGGATAGATCTGCGCGATCCGGCCGGTACGGTCGATCACGAACGTGGTGCGCTCGATCCCCATGTATTTCTTGCCGTAGAGATTGCGCTGCTTGAAGACACCGTAGAGCTTGGACACGAGCGCATCCACGTCGGCGAGCAGGGGGAACGGGAGCTTGTACTTTTCCCGGAAGTGCTGGTGGGACTCGAGCGTGTCGGTCGAGACGCCGAGCACCACGGTTTCGGCCGCCTCGAGCTCGGCCGAGTGGTCGCGGAGATCGCAGGCCTCCCGCGAGCAGCCCGGGGCCTCGTCCTTGGGATAGAAGTAGAGGATGACGGTCTTCTTGCCCTTGAACTGGCGGAGCGAGATGTTGTCGCCGGTGGTCGAGGGCAGGGTGAAATCCGGCGCGGGTTTTCCGATCACCGGCTGCAAGCTGGTGGCCATGCCTCCTCCGAGTAGCGTTGCTCAGTTGCCGTCATTTCAGAAGGACCAGGACGGTACGTAAGATCAATCTCCACCTCGTCTTTGCCTACCCGGATTTCCTCGACGATGGCTTCGACGATCTGTCGCTTTTCTTCCGCCAGCAGGGACGGCCAGCGCGCATGCAGATCCCGGGCTTCCGCCAGGATCTCGTCCCGGCCGAGCAACTGGACCTTCAGGAAATCGGTTTCTCCCTGGAGCCTTGGCAGCTCTTCGTCCAAGCCCTTGAGGCGCTCCTCCAGAGGGCGATACTGGTTCCCAAAGCCATCAACCGAGATCTGATCGCTGACGTAGGCCCGGTAGATCTTCTCCATCTCCTGCCGGACCCGCGATTGCTCGGCTTCCAGGGCGGTCAGGCGCTCTTCCCTGGCCCGGATCTCCTCATCGGCTTGGCCGAGGTACCGGGCCACCTCCTCGGGCGAGAGAAGGAAGCTGCGGAGCTGCTCGTGGAAGACCTCTTCCAGGTCACGGGTGGCGATCTTGTTCCGGCAGCGGGTGCAGACGTATTTCGGTGTGTTCGATGGTACGTACATCTTCTGCCCGCAGTGGCAATGGACCAGGCCGGCGAAGAGGTGGACGGCCCGGCGGGCGGGCGGCTTGGCGCTCGAGCGCCGCTCGTCGAGGATGGCGTTGCACTGCGTCCAGAGCTCCTCCGTGACGATCGACTCGACGCGGGTATGGACCCACTCGTCTTTGGGCTTGAGCGCCCAGGGTTTGCGCTGGCCGCGCGTGCGGGTGTAGTTGGCGCGGCGCAGCCCCTTGGCAGTCGGGTCGCGGAGCAGACGCTCGATGGTGGTGTCGGTGAACTTCGCCCCGCTCCGCGTCCGGTGCCCCTTCTCGTTCAGCATCCGGGCGACAGTCTTCTTGCGCTTCTGCTCCACGAAGAGCTCGTAGATGAGCTTGCGGATTGGCGCTTCCCGGGGGTCGGGGATGAGCTGGCGATCCTTCCACTGGTAACCGAAGGAGGCGAAGCCTCCGGTGTGCTTGCCGAGCTTGGCCCGGATGGGCACCGAGGCCGCGATGCGCTCGGAGATCTCTTCCCGCTCCCACTGGGCCATCGCGGCGATCATCGTGTAGAAGAGGCGGCCGGCAGGGGTCGAGGTGTCGATCGACTCCTGGAGGGAAACCAGGTCCGCCCCGCACTCACGGAAGATATCGGCAAAGTCCAAGAGCTCCTTGGTGTTACGGGCCAGCCGCGCCAGCTTGGAGAAGATCAAGGTGGAGATGTGTCCGGAGCGGATGTGCCCCAGCATCCGGTCGGTTTCGGGGTGGCCCATGACCGACTTCCCGCTCACGGCCTCAAGGCGGTAGACCTCGCGCACCTTCCACCCCCGAGACTCGGCGTAGGCGAACGCCCGACGCTCGTGGTGCTCGGGACTGTCGCCCCGCGCTTGGTCTTCGGTCGAGACCCGGATCCAGACCCCGACGAGTTTCGCCTCCGAAAGGCGCTGCAAGGATTCGAGCTTCAAGGCGGGGATCCTCAAGGCAGGGGGCGGGACGAGAGGTGCGGCAGTTTAGGCGTTGAGAAATACTCTGGAATCGTCGCCGTTCGCAAGGGCGAGGATACCCGTGCTCCGGCCCTCCGGCAACTCGTCCTCGGCGCGATCAGAGCGAAGCAGGTCAGCCCTTCTTGAGCCTCCGGATCGCCTTGGCGATCACGGCTGAGACGGCCCCATGCCGCTCCTCCTTCGCCTTGGTCTGCGCCGCCTTGTGTCGCACCCTGACCTTATACCCTCGGACGGTCTTTTGGCTCGAGAGCTCCTCGGCCTCGGTCGCGTCGAGAAGATCGAACAACCCTTCGGGTGAACAGAAGACCACTTTGCCGGCTGGCCCCTCGCCCAGCGATGCCAACGCGAGCGCCTTTAACTGGTTAAGTGTTCTTCTTTCCGGCGAGACCACGAGTACACGCTCGAAGCCCGCCGCCAGGCACTTCTGGATGTTCTGGAACTCGTGCTCCGGACTGGTCGTGACGCCGATCTCGCAGGCCACAGCCCGGTCGCCCTTCCGCAGGACCACGTCCACGTTCCCCAGGCCGTCGAGGATGCGTTCTTC
>JBKJXJ010000204.1:0-2508 GCA_046716125.1 Candidatus Eiseniibacteriota bacterium | reverse complement strand
GGCGAATGAAGGCGAGAGCCTCTTCGATTTCATGCCCTACGGGGCACCCGAGCTCAAAGAGGTCGCCCGGAAGTACATGTTCCGTGGCGTGCTGGTGGGGAGCGCCGGGTTCATGGCCGTGTTCATGCTGACGTTCGGGACCAGCGCGCTGCTCCGCAACCGGCCGCACGAGACCAGCGTGGTCGTGGTGCCGTACCGCGAGCTTCAGGCTCCGCCTCCGCTCACCCAGAACGAGCCGCCGCCGCAGGTGGAGGTCGCCGTGCCGATCACCCCGCCGACGGTCGGCGTCGCGGTTCCGGTCCCGGATGCCGAGGCCCCGCCCGAACAGACGATCGCCTCGCAGGAGGAGATCGCCCAGACCACGCCCGGTGTGTCGGCCGGGGATGGTGACCTCGTGGTGGCCCCGCCGTCCGAGGATGAACTGCCCAAGCTCGGCGACTACGTCTATGTCGAGGAGCTCCCCGAGGCCGTGACCAAGGTCTCACCCGACTATCCGGACCTCGCCCGCTCGGCGAACGTGGATGGCACGGTGCTGGTTCAGGCCCTGGTGGGCAAGGACGGCCGGGTGAAGGACGCCAAGGTGGTCAAGTCGATCGCCATGCTGGACGCCGCGGCGGTCGCGGCCGTGCGCCAGTGGGTCTTTAAACCGGCCCTCTCGAACAACAAGCCGGTGGCGGTGTGGGTCGCCGTCCCGGTGCGCTTCACACTCAACTAAGCCGAATCGATTCAGCGGCTTCCGCCCGGCGCCGTCCGCGCCGGGCCATTCTTTTTCCGCGCCGGTCCCGGCCGGATTGACCCGAACCGGCCGACTCCGTACCGTCCGCGGTTCTCGCCGTCCCCCCCGGGTTCGGCCCCCAGTCTCCCCGAACGCTCGGAGGCCCGATTGGAGCCGCAGCCGCTCGTGCCCGTTCCCCCACCGGCGTCCACGGACGCCGGCCCGTCGCTATCGCCCGTCCAACGCGCCATCGCCATCTTCACAAAGCCTTCGTCGGCCTGGGGCGGCCTCACCGCCCGGAGCCAATGGTGGTTTCCCATGCTCATCACGCTGGTCGTGGCGGCCGCCTTCTCCGCGGCGCTGCACCAGCGGGCGATGCTGCCCATGATCATGGAGAGCTGGGACGAGGCGGTCGCAGACGGCAAGATGACGGCGGAGCAGGTCGACAAGATGGCCGACTTCATGGGCGGGCCCGCCGGCATCGCGATGACGATCGTCCAGCAGGCGATCTTTCTGCCGGTCATCTACCTGCTCTCGGCGCTGGTCGTCTGGCTCGGGGTGGGCTTCATCCTGGGCACCCGGTTCCGATTCCGGCTGGCGTTCGAGGCGGTCGCCTGGTCGGCGCTGGTGCTCATTCCGGGCCAGCTCCTGACCGGCGCGCTCGCCTGGAGCAAACAGACGATGAAGGGCCTCCACACCGGCTTCGGCATCCTGCTCCCCGACGCCGATCCGCCATCCAAGCTCATCGCCGGCCTCGGGTTCTTCCTGGACGCCATCGGGCCGCTGTCCATCTGGTATCTGGCGGTCCTCATCATCGGGGCGGCCGCGCTCTCGGGTGCTCCGCGCAAGTCGGTCGCCTGGGTGGTGGGAGGGCTCTACGTCGCGTTGATGGCGTGCTTCGCAGCGGTCGTCGCCATGATGACGAAGGGGAGCTAGGGGGGCTCAAGAGGATTGAAACTTTCCACGTCGCAGGACGTAGGCACGGCACGCCCCGGGGAGCGTCCCCGCGGGAGATGCCTCGATCGTGAGGGAGAGAAGCGCATGACGATGATGGGCCTGATGCGTTCATTCGCCGTTCTGGCCGTGTTGGGGATGCCGGTGAGCCACGCGGGCGCCGCGACCCTGACGGCGGACGATGCGGTCAAGCTTGCGCTGGAGAAGAGTGGCCAGGTGGTCGGCGCCCGGGCGGGCGTGCTGAGCGCCAAGGGGAGCCTCTATTCGGCGTACAGCGGCGTGCTCCCCAACCTGACCGCCTCGCTTGCGCGCTCCGAGTCGAGAAGCACGAACGAGACGGGGTCGTTCTCCCAGGGCGGACTGACGCTTCCGATCGTGCCCAATGACTCGCGATCCGACTTCACGGCGCCGACGCTCTCGGTGAGCTGGGGCCTGCTGACGCCCTCGGCGTGGAAGAATCTCTCGGCGGCGCGCCAGGGAAGGAAGGCCGCCCGCTTCGAGCTCGATGCGACACGGAACGATGTGGCGCTGGGTGTGCGCCGGCAGTTCTACGAGGTGGTCAAAGCGATCAAGCTGGCCGAGGTCGCGGAGGGCTCGCTCCAGCTGTCGCGGGACGATGAGCGCCGCGTCAAGGCCATGTTCGAGGTCGGCTCGGTCTCGAAGAGCGATCTCCTCAAAGCCCAGGTGCGATCGGCCCAGAGCGAACTCTCGCTGTTGCAGGCGCGGCATGCGGTCATCGTCCAGCGCATCGAGCTGGCGCGCCAGATCGGCGTGGAGGAGGCGAGCCTGGGCAGCGTGGACACGCTGCTCACCGCGCAGATCCAGACCTTCGACGAAGC
>JBKJXJ010000203.1:0-7216 GCA_046716125.1 Candidatus Eiseniibacteriota bacterium | reverse complement strand
GTACGCGCGCTACCTGAGGGACCCGCGCTCGGTGGCCGAGGAGTGGGCCCTGTTCTTCGCCGGATTCGAACTGGCCGGGCGCCCGGGCGGGGCCCCGGGAGCGGCCGCGGGGGCGACGGCGGTCGCGGGCTCGGACGCCGAAGCCACCCTGGCCCCGAACACCGGACTGTTCGGCCTCATCCAGCACTACCGCGTGTTCGGCCACCTCGCGGCCCATCTCGACCCGCTGAACGACGCCCCGGCGCCGCCCGACCTGCTCGATCACCGGGCGATGGGGTTCGCCGACGCCGATCTCGACCACGTCGTGGACCCGCGTCCGTTCTGGAAGGGCGAGTTCTCCGGCACTCTGCGCGATCTGCTGGCCGCCATGCGCCAGACCTACTGCGGCACGCTCGGCGCCGAGTACATGTACATCCTGGACGAGGAGCGCCGGGCCTGGCTCCAGGACCAGATGGAGCCCGGTCGCAACTGCCCGGCGCTCGAGCCCGCGGAGCGCACGCGCATCCTCCGGCAGCTCATGGAGGCGGACGCGTTCGAGGAGTTCCTACAGGCCCGCTACGTCGGACAGAAACGGTTCTCGCTCGAAGGGGGGGCGACGCTCATCCCCATGCTGGACGTCATGATCGAAGGGGCGGGAGCACTCGGCGTCGAGGAGATCGTCATCGGCATGTCGCACCGCGGCCGGCTCAACGTGCTCTCGAACATCATGCGCAAGCCGCTGGAGGCGATCTTCAGCGAGTTCGAGGCCAGCTTCGCGCCCGAGGACAGCTACGGCCACGGCGACGTCAAGTATCACCTCGGGTATTCGTGCCGGCATCAGACCCGGGCGGGCGGCGCGCTCCATCTCGACCTGCGCTTCAACCCCAGCCATCTCGAGTTCGTGAACCCCGTGGTCATGGGCTCCCTTCACGCGCGCCAGGACATGTCGGACGACCGCGGGCGCAAGCGCGGCATCGCCGTCCTGATCCACGGCGACGCCGCATTCGCCGGCGAGGGCATCGTGCCCGAGGCGCTGACGATGGGGCAGCTTCCGGCCTACGCGACCGGAGGGACGCTGCACATCATCGTCAACAACCAGGTCGGGTTCACGACCTCGCCCGCCGATGTGCGCGTGAGCCGCTATCCGACCGACATCGCGCGGGCGGTGGACGCCCCGGTCTTTCACGTCAACGGGGACGACCCCGAGTCGGCGGTGCACGCGATGCGCCTCGCGCTCGACTACCGGGCGGCGTTCGGGCGCGACGTGTTCGTGGACCTGGTGTGCTACCGCCGCTACGGCCACAACGAGATGGACGACCCCACCTTCACCCAGCCGGTGATGTATCAGGCCATCGCCGCCCACACTCCCGCGTCGCGGCGCCATGCCGGCGCGCTGGTGAAGGAGGGCGTGCTGTCGGAAGCGGAACTGCGGGCGATCGAGTCGGAGATCGCTGCGGGGCTGCAGTCGGCGCACCAGCGGGCGCGCGCCGAGGCGCCGCCCGAGGGGCCCCAGCCGCTGCGCGGGGCGTGGGCCGGACTCGGGTGGGCGGGCGACGACTGGAGCGCGGAGACCGCGGTCCCGCGCGAGACGCTCGAGCGCGTGCTGCTTGGCGCCGCGCGCCTGCCGGATGGATTCCACCCGCACCGGAAGATCGTCAAGCTGCTCGCCGACCGGGACGAGATGTTCCATCAAGACAGGATCGACTGGGGGCTGGGGGAGACCCTGGCGTACGGCTCGCTCCTCCTCGAAGGCCGCAGCGTGCGCCTGAGCGGCCAGGACACCTCGCGCGGGACATTCTCCCATCGCCACGCCGCGCTCTTCGACAGCGAGCACGGCACACGTTACGTGCCGCTCCAGCACCTGGACATGGCGTCGCAGGGGAGCCAGGGCGCCTTCACCCTGATCGACACGCCGCTCAACGAGGCGGCTTGCGTGGGATTCGAGTACGGCTACAGCACCGCCGATCCGTACGCGCTGGTGGTGTGGGAGGCCCAGTTCGGCGACTTCGCCAACGTCGCGCAGGTGTACATCGACCAGTTCCTGGCGAGCGGCGAGTCCAAGTGGCAACGCATGTCCGGGCTGGTGCTGCTGCTCCCGCACGGCTACGAAGGGCAGGGGCCCGAGCACTCCAGCGCGCGGCTCGAGCGCTTCCTCGAGCTGTGCGCCAACGGTAACCTCCAGGTCTGCAACCTCACGACGCCTGCGCAGCTGTTCCACGCGCTCAGGCGACAGCTCCATCGCACGTTCCGCAAGCCGCTCATCATCATGAGCCCGAAGAGCCTGCTTCGCCACAAGCTGGCGGTCTCGGCGGTGTCGGAGTTCACCGACGGGGGCTTCCGCAACGTGATCGACGACCCGGGCGTCTCTGATCCGCTCGATGTGCGCCGGCTGCTGCTGGTGTCGGGGAAGTTCTATTACACGCTGCGGGAAGCGCGCGAGGCACGCGGCATCACCTCAGCCGCCCTGGTGCGACCCGAGCAGCTCTACCCGTTCCCGCGCGCGGAGATTGCGGCGCTGTTCCAGCGCTATCCCAACGCGCGCGACATCCGCTGGGTCCAGGAGGAGCCCGCGAACATGGGCGCCTGGCGCTGCGTCCGGCACCGGATCGAGTCCATCCTGCCGGAGGGAGCGGCCCTCCGGCTGGTGGCGCGCAAGGCGTCGCCCACGCCGGCCACCGGCTTCTATGCCCGGCACGTCGCCCAGGAGCAGGCGCTCGTGGATCGCGCGCTGGTGGACGTGGGGCAGCTGCCCGCGCGCCCCCCGGCGCCGGAGCGTGCCGCGCCCCGGCATCGGGAAGGGCGGTTGGAACGGTGATGGGCCGATCGTCCGTGGAGCACGCCGTCAGGAGAGGTCGCCGATGACCGGCGAGGTCAAGGTCCCGCGTCTCGCCGAGTCCATCTCGGAAGCGGTGGTGGTCGCCTGGCTCAAGCCCGATGGGGCGACCGTCGCGGTGGACGAGCCGATCGTGACGCTCGAGACCGACAAGGCCGCGGTCGAGATCCCGTCCGGGTTCGCCGGGGTGCTTCGCCATGCGCGCACCATCGGCTAACGCGTCGAGGTCGGCGACGTCCTGGCGCGGATCGAGGAAGGGGCGGGAGCCGCGGCCGAACCGATCGCGAGTGTCGCCGCCACCGCACCCGCACCCGCGCCCGCCACCGCGCCCGCATCCGCGTCGCCCCAGGCGCCCATCCGCCCGCTCAGCCCGGCGGTCCGGCGGATGGTCGAGGAGCACGACGTGGACCCGTCCGCGATCCCCGGCACCGGGCCCGGCGGGCGGCTCCTCAAGGAGGATGTCCAGCGGGCGATCGAGCCGCCCGTCGCGCCGGCGGCAACCCCCGTGCCCATCGCCGCGGCTCCGGTCCCGTCTCCGCCACCCGCGTCGGGGCCACCACTCGCGCCCTCCACACCGGCGCGCGCTGCGGACGACTGGGCGGTGGGCGAGACCGAACGGGCAGTCCCGATGAGCCGCATCCGTCTGCGCATCTCGGAGCGGCTGGTCAAGGCGCAGCAGACCGCCGCGATCCTCACCACGTTCAACGAGGTGGACATGAGCGCGGTGATCGCGCTGCGCGCCCGCTTCCGTGACGACTTCGAGCGCCGGCACGGCGTGCGGCTCTCCTACATGGGGTTCTTCACCCGCGCCTGCGTGCTGGCGCTGCAGCAGGTCCCCGAGCTGAACGCCATGATCCGTGACACCGACATCCTCTACCGCCGGCACGTCCACATGGGGATCGCGGTCGGCACCGAGCGCGGGCTGGTGGTGCCGGTGGTGCGCGATGCCGACCAGCGCTCGTTCCCCGAGGTGGAGCGCGAGATCGCCCGGCTGGGGGCCGCGGCGCGCGCGGCGACGCTGTCGCTCGACGAGCTCGCCGGCGGCACCTTCACCATCTCCAACGGCGGCGTCTACGGCTCGCTGCTCTCCACGCCGCTCCTCAACTTCCCGCAGAGCGGCATCCTCGGCATGCACAAGATCGAGAAGCGCCCGGTCGCGGTGGACGATCAGGTCGTGATCCGGCCGATGATGTACCTCGCCCTCTCCTACGATCATCGCATCGTGGACGGTGAGCAGGCCGTGACGTTCCTGGTGAGCCTCAAGGAACGGCTGGAAGATCCCGAACGGATGCTGATCGATCTCTGATCCCGGTGCGCCGGATCATGGCCGTTCCGTTCCCCATGAGGAGACATCGCAGGTGACGGACACGACATTCGATCTGGTGGTCATCGGCTCGGGCCCGGGCGGATACGTCGCGGCGATTCGGGCCGCGCAGCTCGGGATGCGCACCGCGGTGGTCGAGAAGTACCCGTCCCTGGGCGGCACCTGCCTCAACGTCGGCTGCATCCCGAGCAAGGCGCTGCTCGATTCCAGCGAGCACTTCGCTCATGCCCGCCACGGCCTCGAAGCCCACGGGATCCGCGCCACGGTCGAGCTGGACCTCGCGACCATGATGCGCCGCAAGGAACAGGTCGTGACCGACCTGACCCGCGGGATCGAGGGTCTGTTCCGCAAGCACAATGTGACCCGTTTCCGGGGGATCGGCCGGATCGCGGGGGAGGGCGGGGTCGAGGTCGTCGGGGTCGCGGGTGGAGACCCGGGCGCCGGTGAGCGCCTGCGGACCCGGCGCATCCTGATCGCGACCGGGAGCAAACCGGCGGCGCTGCCCGGCATCGTCTATGACGGACGGCGCATCATCCACTCGACCGACGCGCTCACCCTTGCCGAAGTGCCCAAGCGCCTGCTGGTGGTCGGTGCCGGCGCGATCGGGCTCGAGCTCGGCTCGGTCTGGATGCGGCTGGGGGCCGAGGTCGCGGTGCTCGAGTTCATGGATCGCATTGTGCCGGGCATGGATCGCAAGAGCGGCGCGCTGCTCCAGCGCGTGCTGGAGAAGCAGGGGATGACGTTCCAGCTCGAAACGTCGGCGCGCGGCGCCCGTGTCGAAGGCGACCTCGTGCGGGTCACGACCGCGGGCAAGGGCGGCGAGCGCGAGGAGACGTGCGACGTGCTGCTGATCGCGGTCGGCCGCCGCCCGTTCACCGACGGACTCGGCGCGCGCGAGGCGGGGATCGCCATGGACGAGAAGGGACGGATCGAGGTGAACGAACACTTCGAGACCCGCGTCGCCACGGTCTACGCGATCGGTGACGTCATCCGCGGGCCGATGCTCGCGCACAAAGCGGAGGAAGAGGGGATCGCCGCCGTCGAGCGGATGGCGGGGCTCCCCGGCCACGTGGCCTACGAGTGTATCCCGAACGTCGTCTACACCTGGCCCGAGCTCGCCAGTGTCGGGATCTCCGAGGACGAGGCGTCCGAGCGCGGGATCGCCACCGCGATCGGCACATTCCCGTTCCTCGCCAACGGTCGCGCCCGTGCGATGGGCGAGCGCGACGGCCAGGTCAAGATCGTGGCCGACGCTTCAACCGATCGCATCCTCGGCGCCCACATCGTCGGGCCGCGCGCGAGCGATCTCATCGCCGAGCTGGTCGTGGCGATGGAGCTGGGCGCGAGCGCGGAGGACATCGCCCGCTCGGTGCACGCCCACCCGACGCTTCCTGAGGCCGTGAAGGAAGCGGCGCTCGCGGTGGCGAAGCGTCCGATCCACATCTGACCGGACCTTCCGGATCGGGACGTTGCAGAACGCACGACTCCGCCCTCAAATCGTGCATCATGCTTGTTGCGTGGGATGAAACGACCTCCGTAAGCTCTTGTCAGATCGAACGTTCAATCCTGGCTTCTTCGGGATCGGAAAGATCGGGAAGAGACATGAACGGCAGCGATCGCACCGCCGGCTCCCCTGGGATGGGCATCACGGGTTCTGCATCTGGGAGTGTTCATGTCACCTTGCGTCTACCGTTCGATCACGTTCTGCGCGCTGTCGTTCCTCATCGTTGCACCTCCCATCCACGCCGGCGCACGCGCCATGATCGGCGACTCCTGGAGCGGGACGCCTCAGAAACTCCAGGCCATCATCGACGCGACCTATGGGCCGGGGCGCATCGACGTCCGGGAGGACTACCTCGGCGCGGACGCGACCGATCCGGACCGCGTCGTGTGGCAGAGTTCGGTGTGGCCGGTCATGCAGGTGCGCGAGATCGCGGGCGCCGAACTTCGCTCCGATTTCGGCTGGTACGTCGAAGCCGGTGGCCAGCACCGGCCGGCGATCGACGGTGTCGAGGACGGTGAGGTGTTCAAGAACGAGCGCGCAGGCGCCGTGACGACCCTCCTCCAGTTCAGGACGCGGGGACGCAACGTCGGCTTCTACCTTCACACCCCGGATGCCGGCAGCGGTCAGGGCCCCCGGACCTTCTACACCAATCGGAGTTTCAACGACATCGGACCTGGTGGCGCGGGCGCCCTGCACGAACCCACCGAGGGCGGCGACATCCAGGCGCTGGTCTTCGATGTCTCCCAGTGGACGCAACCGAACACGTGGCTGGTGTGCTTCGAGAGCCGGGACAGTGGCGCTATCCCCGCGGCGTGCTGCGCGACGACCGACAACGATTATGCGGACTACGTGTTCGAGATTCGTGCCGACGTGAAGACGCCGAATCTCGCCCCATCGTTCGGCTCGCTGAAGGCCCTCTACCGCGACTGACCGCGGCCCCCCTGGTCAAGGGGGTGGCCGCCGGTCGTGGGTTTGACCCTCCGGTGGGCTTCCGCGATGCTGGCGGCATGCCCTCGCTCACGCTCGGCCGGTGGACGGTCCACACGCTCGAGACCGGCACGCTCCGGCTCGACGGCGGCTCGATGTTCGGCTCGGTCCCGAAGCCGATCTGGAGCCGGAGCCATCCCGCGGACGAGCGCAACCGCATCACCCTCGCCATGCGCGTGCTGTTGATCGAGGGGGAGGGGCGGCGCATCCTCGTCGACGTGGGGATCGGGGACAAGCTCCCGCCCAAGCTCGCGGACATCTACGCCGTGGATCAGTGCACCGACACCCTCGAGCGCTCGCTCGCGGCGCTCGGTCTCGGCGTCGAGGACGTCACCGACCTGATCCTGACCCACCTGCACTTCGATCACGCCGGCGGCGCCACCCGGTCGCAGGGCGGTGTCCTCGCACCCCGGCTGCCCCGCGCGCACGCCTACGTCCAGCGCCTGAACTGGGACAACGCGCGGCGCCCCAATCCGCGCGAGCGTGCCTCGTACATGCCCGACAACTTCGTGCCGCTCATGGACGCCGGGGTCCTGAGGCTCTGGGACGGCGCGCAGCACCCGTGGCCCGGGATCGAGCTGTTCACGGC
>JBKJXJ010000202.1:0-9796 GCA_046716125.1 Candidatus Eiseniibacteriota bacterium | reverse complement strand
CGCGAGCGTGAACCTCGGGCTCACGCGTTGGTCGAGCCGCCTCGAATCGGTCACCTTGATCAGACCGAGCTTGATCCGACCGTCGCGCACCTCGTGGAGCGCGAGCCAGCCACCGGGCGGCATGACGTCGAACCCGACCACGTCGTACCGGTCGAGCGGGGCCTCAAGCGTGAGCATCGCCGCGCCAATTCCGCCGATTCCGGCGATATCCACAGGCAACACGATTCCCCCTGCGGTCTGCCCAGGTGTACCGAAGCTCACGGAGACGTCAGGCGCCGGCCGCACCTGGCCGGTGTCGGGCGGGCAACTCGGACACGGCTCGCGCTGGAGCACGTTGCGTGCGCAGCACAGGACGTCGGCGATCGCGAACTCGCCGTCCCCGTTGCAGTCGAAGTCGGTCGCGGGGTCGGGCGGACAGCCGCCCTCGCCGTTCGCGCAGTGCACCATGAGCACCAGGTCACGCACATCCTGAAGTCCGTCGGCGTTAAAGTCGCAGGCGCTCCCGGCGCAGATGATCGCCTGGGTCGGCATGAGCCGGAGGTCGAGGTCCACGCACGGAGGCGGCGGGCAAATCCTCACCGCGGCACCGTCGATGTCCGAGCCGAGGATCTTGTCGGGCGTGACGACGGTCCGCTCGGGCGGCGGTCCGCCCCGATTCAGGTGCTCCACCGTGAGCTTCAGCACCGGCCATTCGAGGATCGGGGGATCCCTCATGTTGTGAACGCGGACCGGCGGGATCGGTGCGCCGCGCTCCGCGAACAGCACGAAACGAGCGCCATCGGGGGTCGCCGTCCAGTCGAGCAGCATCCCCGCCGCCGGCCCGATCGGCTCGATGCCGGTGATCCTGAGGGTGGGCGGATCGAGCCTGAAGTCGCCCTGTAGGCCGGCGAGCGCGACCGCAGGACTGACGACGAACGTCAGCTCGGCCGTGCGGCCGTTCGCGAGGGTCGCATTGCATGCGACTGGGCCGCCGGGGGCGAAGTCCACGGCCAGGCAGGGCGGGATCGAGTCCGGGCATTCCGTCGCGACGATGAGCGGCACCGTCGTGTGGTGAAGCTGTCCGGGCGGAAAGCTATCCGAGCACGTGACCTCCGCCAGCTCGACGGGGAGCGTGTAGACGCCCGGGAGCATCGGCGGCAGCATGACGGTCGCGAACCACGGGACGTCGGTGTCCGAACACACGCGCCCCTGGCAGGCGTTGTCATCCACGATGACCCGCACGGTCGGGGGCGGGGGCGGGAACACCGTCGCCGGCGATGGGATGAGTTGGATGCGCCGGAACGTGAAGCAGTCGTTCGGGAAGACCCCACCCATCTGCACCAGGATGTTCTGGTCCGGGCAGTTCGGCTCCGGGCCGCACGGCCCACCGCCCGTGCCCACGACGATCCGGTTCACGTAGGGCAACGGTCCCGGTGGCGGCAGGACGGAGTCGCAGTCGCCATAGACGAAGAACTCGTGGCTGCCGTAATAGAACTTGGGGACGATCCCGCCCCCGAGGGAGTCCGGCTCGTAGACGACCATCGTGATGTTGGTCCGATGCGGCCCTGTCGGCAGCGGGCCCAGGGGGAAGTCCGCCCGCCACGGCTTCAGGACCGCGGGGCACACCGTGTCGGGGAGGGCGAAGGGCCGCAGCGTCAGGTGGACGTTGTGCGGATCCTGGACCCAGGTGTCGACCAACTCGCCGCAGCCGCTCGGGAACGCCCCCTTGAGGACCAGTGACGTCGGCTGCCCCGCGCACGCCCGCGGCGGCTCGGTGCCGATCGCGTGCACGTACGGGAGCGGGCCGGGAGGAGGAGGAGGAGGCGGGATCGAGCACTCGGCCGCCACCTCGAAGCCGAATCGGAACTGTTGCGTCATGAGCGTCGACGTCCCGTCCTCGCGCAGCAGGGTCGTCTGCACCTCGACGATTCCGTTGTGAGTGCCGGCAATGAAGCGGCCGAGCGGAAGCGGGACGCCGTAGAAGATCGTCGGCCCGATCAGGCATTGCCGCTCGATCCTCGCCACCTGCCGGATCCGCACGAACAGCGGGGTGATCGCCTCTGCGCCGATGAACGAGTCGCACGGCGTCGCCACGTAGCCGCGCACGATCATGGACACCGAGTCAGAGACGCAGGGATGCGCGGGCTCGATGCGCCACGTCGTGTTGATGCCCATGGTGTCCGGTGGGACATCCATGGGCGAGGCGTGCAGGGCCGACGGGACGAGGACAGCCAGGACGACGAGCAGGGCGTTGCAGGCGGGGCGCATGAACGGAATGATACGTCCGCCGGCCGCGGCCGCCACGGGCGGAGTTGGCCGCCGGCCCACGCCCGCCGGGCTGGAAGCGTCTGCTACACTGCGCCCACTCGAGTCCGAACCCGCCCGGAACCCGTTCCCGGAGAATCGCTTCGCCCCTTCCCCATGCCTGCTGACCGCGTTCATTTCGACCTCGCACCCGGTTTCCACGCCACCGCAGTCGCCTGCGGACTCAAGCCCGGTGGTGCCCTCGACCTCGCGTTGATCTCGGCGGATGGCCCATGCGCGGCGGCGGGTGTCTTCACCACCAACCGGGTCCAGGCGGCGCCGGTCCTGTACGACCGCGAGGTCCTGGGACGCAACCCCGCGGCCATCCGGGCCGTGATCGCCAATGCCGGGTGTGCCAATGCCTGTACCGGAGAACGCGGGATGGCCGCCGCGCGTCACATGGCGGCCCTCACGGCCGGGTCCCTGGGCTGCGAACCCGACCAGGTACTGGTCCTCTCGACCGGCGTGATCGGCCGCCACCTGGACATGGAGAAGGTCGGGCGCGGCATCGTGGCCCTGAAGTCGCCCACGGCCGAGCGGGGCGCCTCGGCGGCCACTCGGGCGATCCTGACCACCGATACCGTCCCCAAGACCGCCGCCGGCGATTTCAAGGTCGCGGGGGGACGCATCGCCATCCGCGGATTCGCCAAGGGCGCGGGGATGATCCACCCCGGGCTCGCGACCATGCTGGCGGTGGTGACGACCGACGCCGACCTCGCGCCCGAGGCGCTTCAGCGCGCGCTCAGGAGCGCCGTCGCCCGGAGCTTCAACCGCGTGAGCGTGGACGGCGACATGAGCACCAACGACACGGTGCTCCTGATCGCCTCGCGAACCTCACGCGTCGCGCTCGATGACGTGGGGCTGGACGTGTTCACCGCGGCGCTGACCGCCGCCTGCGCCTCGCTCGCGCGGCAGATCGCGCGGGACGGTGAAGGGGCCACCCGGCTGATCGAGATCACGGTCACCGGCGGACAGGACGAGGCCGAGGCGCACACGGTCGCGGACTCGATCGCCCGCTCGTCGCTGGTCAAGACCGCCGTCCACGGGGCCGATCCCAACTGGGGCCGCGTGCTGGCCGCGGCCGGCTACAGCGGCGCTCCGATCGATCCCGACCGGATGGCGCTCGACTTCGGCGCTCCCGGAGAAGCCATCCCGGTGGTGCGGGGCGGACTCCCGGCGGCTTACGACGCGGCCGCGGCCTCCGCGCTGCTCAAGCGCGATCCCGTGATCCTCAGACTCGACCTCGGACGGGGTTCGGGCGAGGCGACGGTGTGGACCTGCGACTTCAGCGCCGAGTATGTTGCGATCAATGCACATTACACGACGTGAGCTGGGCGGCGGTTCGCGGGCGCGATCCGCCCCGGAGCCCTCGAGCGCGACGGCGGGCGCGAAGAAGAGCACCATCACCCCTGAGCGTCTGCGCGCCCTGTGGCCCGACATCTGGGCCCTGATCCGGCCGCGCCGCAAGCTGTTCCTGGCCGGCTTCATCCTGATGATCGTCAACCGCGTCGCGGGGCTGGTGCTGCCCGCCTCGACCAAGTTCGTGATCGACGACGTCATCGGCAAGCGCCAGACCGAGCTGCTGGCCCCGATCGTGCTCGCCGTGGTGACCGCCACGCTCATCCAGGGCGCCACGTCCTACGGCCTCACCCAGCTGCTCTCGAAGGCCGCGCAGCGCCTGATCGCCGAGCTCCGCCGCCGGGTGCAGGCGCACGTCGGGCGCCTGCCGGTCGCCTACTACGACACCAACAAGACCGGCACGCTGGTCTCCCGCATCATGAACGACGTCGAAGGGATCCGGAACCTGATCGGCACCGGGCTGGTCGAGTTCGCCGGCGGACTGCTCACCGCCACCATCGCGCTGGTCGTGCTCCTGCGCATCAGTCACGTCATGACGCTGGTCACCTTCGGCGTGCTCGCCGTCTTCGTGGTCCTCCTCAACAAGGCGTTCTCCACCATGCGGCCGATCTTCCGCGAGCGGGGACGCCTCAATGCCGAGGTCACCGGACGCCTCACCGAGTCGCTCGGCGCCGTGCGGATCATCAAGGGCTACCACGCCGAGGCCCGCGAATCCGGGGTGTTCGCGACCGGCGTCCAGCGCCTGCTCGACAACGTCCTCAAGACGCTGACCGCCACCTCGATCATGGGGCTCTCGTCGGCGGTGCTGCTGGGCATCGTCGGCGCCGTGGTCATGTTCGTCGGCACCCGACAGATCCTGGCCGGCAGCATGACCCTGGGCGGCTTCTTCACCTACACCGCGTTCCTCGGCTTCCTGGTCGCCCCGATCTTCCAGATCGTCTCCATCGGCACCCAGATCACCGAGGCGCTGGCCGGGCTCGAACGCACCCGCGAGGTGCTGCGCGAGCAGCCCGAGGACGCCGATCCCCGCCGCACGGTCGCGCTCGAGCGCCTGGTGGGCGACGTCGCCTTCGAGGACATCAGCTTCGCCTACGAGCCGGACCGGCCGGTGCTCCACGACGTGAGCTTCCGGGCCGGTCCCGGCACCGTCACGGCGCTCGTGGGCCCCTCCGGCGGCGGCAAATCCACGATCATCGGCCTGGTCGCCGCCTTCTACACGCCGGTCCAGGGCCGCATCCTGGTCGACGGCATCGACCTCGCGACCGTGCGCCTCGACTCCTACCGGACGCGTCTGGGCGTCGTGCTCCAGGAGACCTTTCTGTTCGACGGGACCATTCGCGAGAACGTGGCGTTCTCGCGGCCAGAGGCGACCGAAGCGCAGATCCGCGAGGCCTGCCACATCGCGCACGTGGACGAGTTCGCCGACCGCTTCGCGCAGGGCTTCGACACCATCGTCGGGGAGCGCGGAGTTCGCCTCTCGGGCGGGCAACGCCAGCGGGTCTCGATCGCGCGCGCGATCCTCGCCGACCCGCGCATCCTGATCCTCGACGAGGCCACGTCGAGCCTGGACTCCGAATCGGAAGCGTTCATCCAGGCGGGACTCGCGCACCTGATGAAGGCGCGCACGACGTTCGTCATCGCCCACCGGCTCTCGACCATCCGCCGCGCCGACCAGATCCTGGTGGTCGAGGACGGGCGCATCCTCGAGCGGGGCACGCACGAGCACCTCTACGCGCTGGGCGGGCGCTACCTTGATCTATACTCGAAGCAGCACGGGCTCGAGTCGAACCTGTTCCTCGCCCCCGGCGAAGGGGACGGGGTCGAGGAAGGCGAGGCGTCCCCCGCGCTGACGAGGGCACGGGACGAGCCGAACCCGCTCGGATTCCTGGGCGGAAGATCGGGGTGATCCCGGCGGAGCCCGGCTCAATCCACGAGAACCACGGACCTCGCAGCCACGACGTCTCCCAAACGCAGCCGAACGTAGTACACGCCCGACCGGACCCGTGCCCCATCGTCCGCGCTGCCATCCCACAGCACCGAGCGGATCCCGTCCTCCTCCCCCCGGTCCACGAGCGACCGCACCCGCCGCCCCGATGCGTCGAAGATGCTCAGATCCGCGTCCCCCCGCATCGCCTGGTACCAGATCGTCGCGCTCCGGCTGAACGGGTTGGGCCGGACGTCGAGCACCCGGACCCTGGCCGTTGCCGCGCCCCCGACCGCCGCGACCGCGCCCATCGGCCCGGTCGTTTCCGCGGCGACGATGGAGCCGACGCCCGGCTTGAAGAGGCCCAGGGTCGCGTTCATCGGGCCGGGCGCGGCGTCGGCCTCGAAGCGGAAGTTGTACATGTAGCCGTAGACCAGCGCGTGGGCATTCGGGTTCTGCGCGAACGTCTCCGTCTGCCATCGGATGGTGTCCGCGTCGAGGGTGACCTGCCAGTCGTTCGAAGCGACGGCGTCGTTGTCATGGAAGCCCATGCCGGCGATGTTCGACACGCCCGTGATCGGCAGGCTGAACATACGAATTTGCCGGTCGGAGTTCAGATTGAGGAGAGCGTATTCGTACCGCCACGTCCCTCCCCCGAGATCGGTGGCTTTCACCGCGAGCAGCACCTGTCCGTCGTCCGGCGCGACGTCCACCGTGTCGGATGCGTCTCCCCAGCCGGCGAGGGCCGGGCCCTCGATCAGGGCGTTCCCGGCCGCCGGGGTCGAGAAGTTCCAGACCGCGCCGTTCCAGCTCATCGCGCAGCGCCGGTAGCCCCAGTTGTTGGCGAGTGCCTGGTCTCCTGCGACGACGTAATTCGCCTCGTAGTAGTACGTCGCGCCGGGATTCGCGAGGTCGGCATCGGCGACCACCAGTCGGTGGTCGAGCGGGCCGTGTCCGCTGGTGCCATGCCGGCGGATGCAATCGGGCAGCCCGCCCGAGAAATGCGAGCCGGAACACTCCCACGTGCCCGCGAACGGGTTCACCTCGCCGCGCGGGCCCAGCTCGTTCCGGCTGGAGTTGTTGGCGACGTCGTAGGTGTCGGAACAGCCGACGCCGAGGTAGCTCCCGTCGGAAGGCTTCTGACATGGTGTACAGACGTTGTTCGACAGGGCGTAGAACCCGTGCTTCATCCAGGAGACCCCGATCTGCTCGAAGCGCCCACCGAGCAGGCGATAGAGCGCCATGTGGATGAGCGGATGCCGCTCGTCCATCGCGGCCTTCCACGGCACGTCCACGGTGCCGACGTTGCAGCTCGTCGTGGCCATCGAGACGGCCGCGGACCCGTTCGGGAACGTGCCGGTGTGGGCGACCTGCTGGATGCCGTCCAGGACGCCGAGGCTCACGTCGAGGACGCCGCCGGCAAACCTCGGCTGATAGGCCGGCCCCACTGGAGGGGTCGTTGACAGACGCTCGGCCTCCGCCCGCACCTCGCCCAGACCGATGACCCATCCCGCCAACTCGGGCCGGCCGATCGCGCGCGCCCACGGCTCGGTGATGCGGGCATTCATGTAGTGGAGCTCGAGGCCGGGCCGGCCACGGAAATCGAACATCGAGTTCCGGAACTCGCAGAAGCCGAGCTTCGTGCCCGCCGCGCGCAGCTGGAGGGTCCCGACGCGGCGGGCCCCGGACGGATCCCCGTCGATCGCGGGCAGCGGCGCGATCTCGAGATCGTCGAGGCGTGTCTCGTTCCCCGTCGCCCGATCGCGGATCAGGAGCGCGCCATCCAGGCGCATCACCCCCGCCGATCCGCCCGCGGGCAGGACCACGCCGTGCTCGGTGCGGAACCGCAGATCGGATCCGGGCCGGATCGCGAAGGTCCAGTAGGGCTCCTCGAGGAGCAGGCCATCGATGTGCTCCGACCCGGCGCCGGTGACCTCGATCTCGATCCCCAGATCGCGCAGGAGCTCGACGTTGAAGTGGAGATGGAGCCGGCCGGAGCGGACCGCCCAGAGTTCCTCGGAGTGCGCCGGGATGGCCGCGCCCGAGACCGTCAGGATGAGGACGGCCGCTGCACCGAGCACCCGCCGGACTCCCACGAGTGGGCCGCGGTGGCGTCGGTCCGGTCCAGTGGCCTGCTGGGGGGGGTCTGATCGTCCACGGCGCCCACCTCTCGGAGTCCCGATCGGGAGCCGTAAGGGGCGCGGCGCGCCGAACTCCGTGCGATCGAGCGGAGATGATATCGCATGACGACGGTTTCGCAACGGTGTCACGCGCGGCCCGACGGATGCGTTCGTGGAGCGCGGGGAGGGGGGTCCGCGGGTCCTGGACGACGAGCGCTTCGAGCGGGTCCAATCCCAGCTCCTCGCCGGCCCCATCCATGACCTCGGTGAGGCCGTCGGTGATCAGGATCAGGAGGTCGCCGGGGCGGAACTCGAAATGGTGCCAGCCATGTCGGTCCGTCGCCTGGCCCCGCAACTACACGCCTGCCCCGAGAGCGCGACGTAGAACCTGCTGACGTCGCTGCGCATGATGGCGCGTGTCATCCCTTATCGCCTCGGGAGCTGGCTCCTCTTGGGACCCATCCAGCCACGCCTCTCCGGATGTAGCGCCAGTCGGACCGCGGGCCCTTCATATCCCGCATTTTCACCCGTGAACCGACTTTCGATCACGAAGCCTTCACTCAGATAGAGCCTGAGCGCGGCCTCATTGTTGCCGCATGCCTGTGTCCAGGCATCCTGACTCAATCGTGCAAGGCAGTGTCTCAGGAGCGCCCGACCGATTCCACGGCGGTAATACGCAGGATCCACATAGAGCCAGGCAAGGTACGGGTCGTCGATGCCCGCGAATCCGACAACTTCTTCGCCGTGTTGCGCGACGAACATGGCACAGGCGTTGACATACTGGCCTTCGGGATCTTGCGCGAGGGGGATGAAGGCGCGCGCATCGTAGGATCCGCGCAGCTCGTCGGGTCGGGAGCGATCATGCACGCCACATATGGCCGGCCAATCCTGCGACCGGTAATCCCGGATGATGAAGTCCATGGCGATCTCCAAGCTCCGCCGTGGGGTCGGACCGGCAGCACAGCCACCCTATCCGTGAGCCCTCCCCTGCTGGCGTCGGGAACATCGCGCTCGACCGATCATCCCATCAGGGTGTCCGCGCCCGCAAACGAGAAACCCCCGCAACTCATCGCGTTACGGGGGCTCTCGGACACTGGCTCCTCGGGTAGGATTCGAACCTACAACCCTCCGGTTAACAGCCGGATGCTCTGCCGTTGAGCTACCGAGGAACGATCTTGGGACTCGGCGCCGCGGATGGTGCGGGGGGCGGGAGGCCTGAGTCAAAATGCGGCGGGCATCTTAGCCGCCGGGCCCGGATGGGTCAAGGAAACCGCCCTTCGGATCGGCGTCCGCCTGTCGTTCCACGACCTGCGCGAGTTCCGCGGCCAGCGCCAGCTCCCGGTCGCGCCTGACGTAGCCATCATGGCTGGGCGGCCGGTGCTCGAGGTGCCAGCGGACGATGCGCGGCAGGTAGTCGCCTGACGCCGTGCCCGCGAAGCCCAGCTCTCCGGTCGCGCGCGCCGGATCCAGTATCGAGGACCATGTTCCCGCATAGGGCGAGAACCGCTCGTCGAGCCCGGCGGCCTTGCACGTATCCCATGACGCCTCGATGAATCGGGCGGACACTCCGGCCGCGTGTGCGGTGTGCTCCAGCAACTCACGCACCGTCATGATGTCCGGCTGGGCCAGATTGTAGGCGAAGTGTCCGGGCGGCGGCCCATCCACCAGCCGGGCGAGGAGCGGGGCCAGGTCCCCGGCGTAGAGGTGGCGGATGCGGCGGCGGCCTCCTTCGGGCAGCACGATCGGACCGCTGTCCAGCATCCGCTCGAGATAGGCCCAGAGCCTGAGCGATCCGTCGCCCTCGCCCTGAACGATCGGCAGCCGGAGGGCGATAGCGCGCAGCCCGTGGGACTCGCGCAGCTGTAGCAGGGCCTGCTCGGCGCGGCGCTTGCCGACTCCGTAACCCCACGATCCGCGGTCGTACTCGCCGGTCGCGGGCTCGGAAGTGATCGGGCGAAAAACGTCATCCTCGACGAACGGCGGCGTTGCGCCCTCTCCGACCAGATAGACCTGGCCGGTCGAGATCATGACGCAGAGTCCGAGGCCGCCCGCGGGCACACCGGCGAGCCACTCCAAGTCGGGCGCGTCGTAGGCCAGGAAGTCGACCGTC
>JBKJXJ010000201.1:0-2587 GCA_046716125.1 Candidatus Eiseniibacteriota bacterium | reverse complement strand
TGGCTGGTCGGATCGTGAAGGTCGCCGGCCACGATGGCCTGGGTCGGGCACACGGTCCCGCAGGGAGGCTCGAGGCCCACCTCGACCTTGTGCGCGCAGAAGTTGCACTTGGCCGCGGTTTCCGTCTGGGGGTCGATGTAAAGCGCATCGTACGGGCAGCCCTGCATGCATGCCTTGCAGCCGATGCAGCGGCGGCCGTCGAAGTCCACGATGCCGTCCCGGCGCTTGAAGAGGGCGGTGGTGGGACAGATCTCGACACACGGCGCGTCGTCGCAGTGGTTGCAGCGCGTGACCTGGAAGGTGCGGCGGGTCTCGGGGAAAGTCCCCTTCTCGATGTACTTGACCCAGGTGCGTGCGACGCCGAGCGGGACCTCGTGCTCCGTCTTGCACGCCACCGAGCAGGCGTGACACCCGATGCATCTCCGGTTGTCGATCACGAAGGCGTAGTTCACGGCGGGGATTGTAACGGAGCCGGTGCCTCCTACCGATCCGGCTCGCCCTCCAGCAGGTGCCCCACGAAGGCCAGCGGCTCGCCTTCGCTCACCGGCGGCGTGCCCACCACGTAGAGGACTTCGCCTGCGAAAGGCGCCCTCACCTCCTGCAGCTCGCGGCCGAAGGGGTCGCGGACGCGGCCCAGGAGCGTGCCCACGGCCACGGTCTGCATCTTCTCAACCGCCGGATACCAAAGACCCGTAGCGGTCGCCCGCACCACTTCCCCCCGGCCGTACCACACCGCCTTGGCCACGCGCCCGCTCGGCAGGTCCGCGATCCCGAGGGGCGCGATGAGGCTGAGGGCGCCCTTCTCCTGGGCGGCGACCGAAGCCTCGTCGGTGAGCCCCATGCCGCCCGACTCCGCGGTGAACGCCGGCTTGCCGCGCAGCACGGCGGTGTTGGAGGTGTAGACGCTCTGCGCGAGGTCCTTGGGGCGCTCGCAGTCGACCATCACATGGTCCAGGCCGAAAGCCAGCACCATCTGACGGGACGCCTCGTCCACGGCGGGATTCCCGCTCACCTGCCAATACGAGTAGGGGCGCAGCGACTCGTTCCCGTCCCCGCAGTGCAGGTCGACCAGGTGCGTGGCCTTGTCGATCACCTCCCGGGTGAGGAGGAAGGCGATGCGCTCGCTGAGCGTGCCGTCAGCCTTCCCTGGATAGACCCGGTTCAGGTTCTTCGCGTCCGGGCTGTAGTAGATGCGGCGTCCGTAGAAGGCCGGGGGGTTGGCCATGTGCACGAGGATCACGGAGCCGGTCATCCGCTCGGGATCCAGGCGCGACAGGACCCGCGGCAGGGCCACGATCGAGGTGTATTCGTAGCCGTGGGTGCCCGCCACCAGCGCGAGCACCGGTCCCGGCCGGGCGCCGTGGGCCACGCTCACGGGGATGCGAGTCCCGGCGTCGATGCCGTCGGGCACCTCGAGCCACCCCGAGACCTTCTGCCCCCGCTGCGCGGTGAGGCTCCCCACGGTGAGAGGGGCCTGGGCTGGGGCTTGGCTGACCGCGAGGATCGCGGCAAGGACGAAGACGCTCATCAGCCGCATGATAGCCGCAGGCCTGGTGACGGCGCACGAGTGGCAACAACGAAGCGACACCCGTCCTGGAACGAACATCGGCCTTCGAATCCGATTATCCGAGCGCGAACTCGCTGTCGTGGGTTAGAGTGACCGCATGGCTCCCGGCTTACGTCCCGGAATCGTGGCCCGCATGGTGACCCGGACCCAGGCCGAAGCGGATCCCAACTGGGGCATGCGCGTCCCCGCCTCTGCGGAGGAACGCCTCGCGGAGGTCGTGGACCTGTCGCGCCACCTCTTGAAGCTGGCGGGGTACGATGACGAAGAACTCCGACTTCGCCGATCTGTTTGCCGCGTTGAACGCCGCCGGAGCTGACTACCTCCTCATCGGGGCGCACGCGCTGGCCGTCCACGGCTTCATCCGAGGTACGAAGGACCTGGACGTATGGATCCGGCCGTCTGCGGAGAACGCTCCGCGCGTCCATCGTGCGCTGGCCAGTTTCGGTGCTCCGGTAGGCGACGTCGCGGTGGAGGATTTCGCGAGACCGGGCATCGTCTACCAGATGGGCGTGCCCCCCGTGCGGATCGACATCACGACCATCATCGACGGCGTGACATTCGACGAGGCGTGGCCGGTGCGCGTCACCGCGAGCTTCGAAGGCCAGCCGGTTGCCGTGCTCTCCCGCGCCCATCTCATCCGGAACAAGCGCGCCACCGGCCGCCCCCAGGACCTCGTCGACGTCCAACGCCTCGAGGACGAAAGCCCGTCCGACTGAGGCGGCGGAAGCTGTTCGACCGCGATCGGCCATGAAGACTTGACCCCGCGGTCGCCGCCGACCGGCCGCGAGTGGCCTCCACCACCCACACCCGGACCGTGTATTGGGGTCTCGCCGCGCCCTGACCGCGCTCCCTGGCCCTCTCGAGCGCCAAATGCCGCCGGGCGTGACCGCCTGCCGCGTCCCGCGCGGTAGACTGTCGCATGATGCTGACGCGGGCTCAGCTCGACGACTTGCTGCGCCGCGCCGATGAGGCCGTCGTCAGGTTGCGGCAGGCGACTCTCGAGCTGGCTGCCCTCGGCGA
>JBKJXJ010000200.1:0-2891 GCA_046716125.1 Candidatus Eiseniibacteriota bacterium | reverse complement strand
CGCGCAGGTTGAGGTTGATCCGCGAGGTGAACTGTCCCCCGAGCGCGGTCATGCACACCTGGAGCGCGTAGTAGTCCGGGTCCACGGTGCGGGCCGCGCCGGCGTGGCCGATGCGGACCTCCGACTGGGCGGCGTTCGGCTTGTCCACGAGGTAGACCGCCATGGGCTTCGCGGCCGGGCGCGTCGGTATCGCCGCGGCCTCGGGCGGGACCGGCTTGGCGGTCCAGGCGGACAGCGCCCGTTCGAGCTTAGGGACGATCTGCGCGGTGGTGACGTCGCCCACGACGATGAGCACGGCGTTGTTCGGCCGGTAGTAGCGGTCGTAGAAGGAGGTGATGTCGTCGCGGGTGATCGCTTCGACGCTGGCGAGCGTCCCGCCGCTCGGGCGACCGTACGGATGGTCCTCTCCGTAGATCACCAGGTTGAACACCTTGTCGGCGATCGCCGTCGCCACGTCCTTCTGCTGCTTGAGATTCTGCAGGCGCGACTTGCGTTCGCGTTCCAGCTCGTCCGCCTTGAAGGCCGGCTGCACCACCATCTCGCCCATCAGGCCGAGGGCGGCGTCCAGGTGCTTGCTCAGGGTCTGCAGCGAGACCGCGGTCTGTTCCGACCCCGCCGAGGCGGAGAGGCTGGCGCCGAGGAAGTCCAGGGCGGTCGCGAACTCGAGCGACGAACGTTTGGTGGTGCCCTCGTCGAGCAGCGCCGCGGTCATGGCGGCGATCCCGGGATGGGCGCCGTCCATACTCGAACCGCTGCGGATCTGGAGGGTCGCGTTGATCACCGGCAACTCGTGGCGCTGGACCAGCCACACCGTGAGCCCGTTCTTGAGCGTGGACTTCTCGATCTTCGGTGTGACCACCGGAGGCGTGGGCCCCGGCGTGGGCTTCAGCTTGCGATCCAGCTTGTTGGCCGCGCCGGCCGCACCGCCGACCATCAGCAGCACGGCCACGGCCACCCCCAGGACCACGACGCCGGGAAGGAACGCCCTCATGGTTGCACCCCCGTCATGGCGGCGGCGAGTTCCTTCTTGCCGTTGGGCACGGTGGACAGAATGACATGCGGCCTGGTGAGATAGGTCTGGACGACGCGTTGGACGTCGGCGGCCGTCACCTTTCGCACCAGGTCGAGCTCTTCATTGAAGAGGTCGGGCTTGCCGCGAAACGTCATGTAGCCGTTGATGCGATCGGCCTTGCCCAGCAGTGTCTGGATCGCGAACACCGAGCGCGCCTCGGTCGTGTTCTTCGCCATCGTCATCTCGTCCGCGGTCGGGCCCTCCTTCGCGAGCCGTGCGATCTCATCCACGATCGCGGTCTCCATCTGCGTGAGGTTGAAGCCCTCGCGCGCGGTCGCCGACATCTGGAATCCGCCCGCCAGCTCGCGCGAGAACTGGAACGCGTTCACGTTCTGCGCCGACTGCTCCTTGTAGACCAGCCGCTGGTAGAGCCGCGAGCTCTTGCCCTGGGCCAGGATTCCCGCGGCCACGTCGAGCGCCGCGTCATCGGCGGCCCAGAGGGGCACCGTGTGCCAGCCCATCGTGATCTGGGGCAGCGTCACCCGATCCTCGATCACCTCGCGGACGTCGGCCGAAAGGGTGACCGGCTGGGGCGACATCGCGGGCGGCTTCGGGCCCGCCGGCAGGTCGCCGAAATACCGGGTCACGAGCCGCTTCACATCGGCGGCCTTCACGTCGCCGGCCACCACGAGGGAGGCGTTGGTCGGGTTGTACCACTGCGAGAAGAAGCCCTTCACGTCGTCGAGCGAGGCGGCGGTCAGATCCTCCTGATAGCCGATCGTGGGCCAGTGATAGGGGTGGGCCTCCGGATACATGAGCTCGCCCATCCGGATGAAGCTCATCCCGTACGGTCGGTTCTCGTAGTTCTGCCGCCGCTCGTTCTTGACGACATCGCGCTGGTTGTCGAGCTTGGCCTGGTTGAGCGCGCCGAGCAGGAAGCCCATGCGGTCGGATTCCAGCCACAGCGCGGTCTCGAGGAAGTTCGACGGCACCAGCTCGAAGTAGTTGGTCCGGTCGGCGTTGGTGCTGCCGTTCGCGGTTCCGCCCGCGTCCTGCACGATCGCGAAGTGCTTGTCGTCGCCGACGTGCTCCGAGCCCTGGAACAGCATGTGCTCGAACAGGTGGGCGAAGCCGCTGCGTCCCTTGACCTCGCGGCCGGAGCCGACGTGGTACCAGACGTTGACGGCGACGAGCGGCGCGGCGTGGTCCTCGTGGACGACGACCCGCATGCCGTTGGGCAGCGAGAACGTCTCGACCGGGACCTTGAGCATCTGCGCCTCCAGTCCGCCCGCGGTCAGGACGAGCATGCCCAGCGCGCAGGCGATGGTGGGATTCCTCATGGCTGCTCCTTGTGGTCGGGGGAATGGTGCGGGGGCCAGGGGGGAGAATCTAGACCCTCGCGCGCCGTCGGGAACAGCGGATTCACGAGCGCGGGGCCGGCGGGCACCAGCGCGCCGGGAGCGGGCGGACGAGCCGAGGAACGGGGCGGGCCCGCCGGGCCGGCCCGGGGGCGGTGGAGCCGGCGCTTCGGGCGGCGTCGCCTACCTGAACAGCGAGTCGGCGGCGGCCAGTTCCGCCTTGCGGTCGGTCGCGCGATCGGAGACGTCGAGCGCCCCGCCCACGACCGTGGCCCCCGGGAGGATGGACTTCGCCAGGACGCTATCCCGCTGCCGCTCGGTGAGCGGCGCCCGCGCCGAGGGTTGGGAGCGCGGAGCGCAGCCGACGCTCGACACGATCACGATCAAGGCCAGCGCGAACAGCGTCCTCACGGCGTCCTCTCAGCGCGTGGTGTCGGGCGCGGCGCCCTTGCGAGCGGGAGGACGAAGCGGCTTCGCTTCCGCTGGCGCGTCCGTCGCCGGCTTGACCCACGCCGGTCGCG
>JBKJXJ010000199.1:0-3173 GCA_046716125.1 Candidatus Eiseniibacteriota bacterium | reverse complement strand
CTCGACACGTCTGCGGTGCGGCCCGAGTCCGCGCCTTGCGGACGGCCACCATCTCGCATTCTCGGCTCGCGTTTCATGAATAGTCCGGGCTAGATCATCTCCTTCAGCTTCAATGTGACCTTCATCTTCTTGCCGCCGCGCGTCAGTTCGAGGACGTGCTTCTCGCCGGCCGGGCCGTTCTCGAACATCTCGGTGACCGAGTCCTGGGTGAAGTCCAGGATCGGCTTGCCGTCGAGGGTCACCACCTGGTCGCCCTCCTTGATGCCGGCGGCCTCGGCCGCCGAGCCGGGCAGCACCTGCATCGCCTTGATCGCGTCGTCGAAGCGGGCGAGCTGGACTCCGGCGCGCGAGAACCTGTCCGACTTCGCGTACCGCTTGCCGGGCTCGAGGTAGAGCATGCGGTGCTCGTAGTCGAACGTGCACTTGAACCGCTCGAAGATCTCGTTGCCGATGTTGCCGGCGAGGTCCTCGCTCGCGAGTCCGCCGCGCTCGGCGCCGGAGAGGACGACCAGCGGGGCCTTCCAGGAATAGGGTCCGATCTCCATGGATTTCATCCGGCCGATGTGGCTGGTGAACGTGCCGCCGAACCCGCCGCCCATGACGGCGACCGTCTTGCCCAGCTTCTCGCGGAGCCCATGCTTCTTCACGTAGGGGCTGTGCAGGTCCACGGTCGAGCCGCTGCCCACGTCCAGCCGGAACTGGCCCTCGTACTCTCCGTCGATCTTCGCCTTCACCACCGGGATGCTGCCGGAGAGGGTGATCGGCACGCCCTTCCCCTTGCCCGCATACGTGAACGACTTCGGATCGTGCAGCGTGAGCGTGCCGTTGTCGTAGTCGATCTCCATCACGAACCGGCTGATGAAGTCGTAGCCCAGCACCCCGGCCGCATCGCGCCAGAAAAACGGCGCGACGTACCGGTTGAGCGCCAGCACGGCGAGCTTCTGCCCGGCGATGTCCACGCCGTCGCCGTCGGCGCCCGAGACCCGGATCGAGTTGACCTTCGCGAACGCGACGTCGCCCGTCGCCCCCGCGCCCACCGCCTGCATCTTGCCCTCGGATGCGATGCCGTGGGACGCAGCCCACGCGCTGTCGAGCAGGCTGACGCTGGCGCCGGTGTCGAGCAGGAAGTCTTCGGGCGCACGGCCGTCGATCGAGACCTTGACCCAGATATGCCGCTCGCCGTAGCGCACCGGCACGCGCGCGGGACCGCCGCCTTTCAGGAACTTGAAGTCGGCCGCGGCCGCCTGGGGGGTTGTGAAGCGTGACGGATCGACCTCCTGGTTGACCCAGAGCGAATCCAGCGTGACGGCCAGGTTGTTCATCGGCATCCCCGCGACCGAGGCCTCCTGCCGATGCGGCCGGAGCAGACCGGCGCCCAGCCGGTAGTCGGCGACCCGGGTCGTGATGACCTGCTGATCGGTCTTGATGACCACCCGGTCCAAGAGCCCGGTCTTCACGCTGAACCACATCGCGCGGGTGCGCCCGACCGGTCCCTTCACCTCGAGCACGGTGTAGCTGCCGGTCGAATCGCTCTCCTTGCCCAGCAGCGTGATGGACCCGCCGCCCTGGTCGGGCATGAGCCAGTGGCCGTTCTCGAACCAGGCGCTGCCCTTCTCGTCCTCGAGTTCCTTCCCGTCGCGGATCGAGAGCTTGCCGTTCTGGTCGATCCGCCACGCGGTGGTCCCGTCGTAGCCGTCCTTGAGGGTGAACGGGCCCAACGCCGTCTGGCTCGCGATCCGATCGGGGCGCTGGCTCCAGCTCTCGAGCGTGCCGGTGAAGCCGAACGCCGAGAGCGTGCTCTTGCTGTGGAGCGAGCGCTCGGCCTCGACCGCGGCCCGGCCGCCGATCGCGCCGACATAGCGCTCGACGACCACGGCCGCCTCGGGCGTGATCGTGGCCCGGGCCCCGGGCGTCGTGATGAGGGTCGCGATGAGGGTGGCAACGAGCGCGGCGAGACCGCGTATGAAGAGTTGACTCCGTTTGGACATCGAGAACCTCCGAGCGTGACGGCGGGAGCGGATGGCCCGCAGTATACCCATCCTGCCGGTTGCGTCCCCATCGGGGCGCACGCTATCTTCCGTGGCGCTCCCTCCCCCTGCATCGGGTCGCGCACACATGGAGGTTTCCGATGTTCAAGAGGCTCATCATCTGTTGCGCGCTCGGCGCGCTGCTCCCGCTCACCGCCTACGCCCAGGGCCCGTTGGAAACGTCCTACGGCGTCCGGGCCGGGTTCAGCAGCAGCCCGGACCAGCTCGTCCTGGGCGGCCAGCTGTCGGTCGGCGAGGTCGCCCCCAACCTCAGCTTCGATCCCAACATCGAACTGGGATTCGGTGACAACGCGACCATCCTGTCTTTCAATCTGGACATGCACTACCACTTCGACATCTCGAACTCGTCCTGGAAGCCCTACATCGGCGGCGGCGCCGGGATCCACCACATCCAGCGCGATCTGCCCCCCGGGGTCGGCGACGACTCGTTCACCAAGGTCGCCGGCAGCTTCATCCTAGGCGCGGGCGTCCCGACGCGTTCCGGCAGCCGGTTCTTCACCGAGCTCAAGGTCGGCCTCGGCGACTGGGCGTCTGATTTCAAGTTGCTGGTGGGGTGGAACTTCCGCAGGTAGGGGACCGCCGGGGCAAGGCAACCTCACGAGTGGCCAACTAGCGCGCTGCCGCCCTCCGCGTTGCGGCGAGCGCCGTCTGGACGCGCTCCAGGAATCCCGCGGGCGGGAGGAATCCCTCGACGCGCGCCTGGACCACCTCGTTACCGTCGGGTGACAGGAAGACGACGGTCGGGACGCCGCCGATTCCATATTGACGGCGCCAGCGCTCGGCTTCGGGTGATTGGTACTTGGTCAGGTCCACCTTGAACGCGCGGAAGTCGCGAACCGCCTCCTTCACACGCGGATCGCTAAAGGTGAAGCGCTCCAACTCGTGGCACGGGGCGCACCAGTCGGCGGTGAAGTCGAGCATCGCCGGCCGGCCGCCCTCCAGCGTCGCGGCGAGCGCCTGCTCGTCGAACACATCGAACACCACCCCTTCCTTTGGCGTCGTAGCGATCACCGCGATCCCTCCGGCGATCCCGAGCACCAGGTACGGGGCGCCGAGCCCCATGGCGAGGGTGAAGAACGACGTGAACCCGAACAGCGGGTCGCCCTTGGCGCCGACCACCGCCAG
>JBKJXJ010000198.1:0-2828 GCA_046716125.1 Candidatus Eiseniibacteriota bacterium | reverse complement strand
CGCATAGACGGTGAGGCGGATGACGTTCGAGATGGTGAAGACGCCGGCCAGGACCAGGATGCCGCCCAGGAACGCGCCCACCCCGCGCACCAGGCGCACCGCGGTGGACAAGCGCTCGATCCACACGAGGTCGTATTGCACCTCCTCCACCCCGGTCGCCTTCTCATGGGCGGAGGCGATGCGCCGGACGTCCTCCGCGATGGCCGGCCGCGGCCGCAGGGTGACCTCGAGGGAGGGCGGGAAGGGGTTGCCGCCGAGATCGTCGGGCAGCGCGCGCAGGTCCTGGAACAAGGTGCGGAAGCGCTGGAGCGCCTCCTCCCGGCTGACGTAGGACACATCCGCAACCGCGGGGTCGGCGCGCAGCGCGGCGGCGAGCCGCTCGCGGTCCTCGGGCGCGGCGTCGTCCTGGAGGTAGAACGTCACCTGCACCTTCTGCGTCCAGCGCGAGACCACGTCGCTCAGGTTGCTGGCCAGGGCCAGGAAAGCCCCGAGCACGAACAGGCTCACCGCGATGGTGCCCACGGAGAGCGCGTTCATGAGGCGGCTACGCCACAGGCTGGTGAAGGCTTCCTCGAAGAAGTACGCGAGGGCCCTCAGGACCGCCATTGGTAGATCTACTGTCCTCTCTCGCGGTCGCCCGCGAAGGTTTGAGTAAGACCCCCTTTCAAACCGTGCATGCGGATTTCCCGCACACGGCTTACCGATGGTCTCAGCATGTCGCGTTCACGAAGCCTGGGTAGCGGATGGTCCCGATCAGTCTGTGGAGTCCGTGGGCGTTCACGAAGCGCGGGAGGGGCCACTCACGGGGGTTGAAAGGCTTCTTGCGATCGCCGCCACGCTTTACCAGCAAGCCAATGAGCCGGCGGTGGACGTGTCGGTCGATCTGCTGGAATGTCCGGGATGCATTGCCCGTGCGAAAGTAGTTACCCCATCCACGCAAGACGGGATTGACCTCCTGGATCACCTCCCGGATGTCTTTCATACCCGCCCTGCGCCGACGGTCCGTCAGCTCCCGGATCCGAGCACGGATACGGTTCATCGCTGCCGGTGCAGGCCACCTGAAGAGATACGCCCGCTTCTTGAAGTGCGAGAGCACCATCCTCAGATAGCAGCCCAGGAAAACGAATCCCCGCTTGCCGAGCCCAAGCTCGACGATCCGCGTCTTCTCCGGGTGCAGCGTCAGGCGTAGCCGTTCCATGATGATTCCCAGGCGTCGCAAAGCCTCGTTCGCCTGGGCTTTCGTGCGGCACAGCACGACGAAATCGTCTGCATACCGCACCAGCACTCCCAGATGCCGGCATTGGCGCTCCCAGATGCCGTCGAGAGCGTCCAGATAGATGTTGGCCAGAAGCGGAGAGATCACACCACCCTGGGGTGTGCCCAGAGCCGTATTCCTCACCGTCCCCTCCTCCATCACTCCCGCCTTCAGCCACAGCCGCAGGAGCTTGAGCACCCGACGATCCGAGATCCGCCGCTTCACCAGCTCCATCAAGATTCCCTGGTCAATGCTGTCGAAGTAGCTCTTGATGTCGCCGTCCACGACGTATCGGTGGCCGCGGTTCCCGTGCAGGCGAATCACTTCCAGCGCTTCGGTGGCGCTCCTCTTCGGCCGGAATCCATACGAGCACTCCTTGAATCCCGCCTCGAAGATCGGCTCGATGGCGATCTTCACCGCCATCTGTGCCACTCGGTCGCGCACCGTCGGTATCCCCAGCGGCCGCTTCTTCCCGTCCGGCTTCGGAATGTACTGCCGCCGCACTGGCCGCGGCAGGTACTCGCCCACCTGAAGGTCCCGTTGTAGTTCCTGAAGAAACGGCTCCACACCTTCCCGCTCGATCGCCTCCAGGGTTTCCCCGTCGACACCGGCGGCTCCACGATTGCTCTTGACCCGCTTCCATGCCTCCGCCAGGACGTCACCCCGGCAGACCAGGTGTCTCAGCGCATGGAAGCGCCGCGTCTTGCTTCGCTTGGCAGACATGTAGAGGCTGCGCTGGAGTTCTCGTACTTTCTCAGTGGGGTTGTTAGCCGTCACCGGCACTCCCTCGCACTTACCCCCACGCGCAGCCGTGACCAAAGCAGGGCCCCTTCCCTCCGGCGGGTTGTCCCCGCCTTCACCGGTACTACGAGCCCCTCGGACTCCCTCCCGGTACGACGCGACTTCACCGTCGGCTTATACGCGTCGCCTTTACCCAACGTGGGCCACCGAGTAGGGCCTCTCCTGTTCCGCGCCAGACCTTCACTACGTGCCCTCTTCCCTACCCCGAGGGCGTCCTGTACCTCGCCAGTACTACCGGTACAGTCTGTTGCCTTCGCCGCGACATGATCGGCTCGGCCACCCCGCCTTTCGGCTCTTATCTCACGAGGCTGCAAAGTTCACGCTTTCGCATTGGGCCCGCAGTCTTGCCTCCCTGCCAGGGACCCTACGGCCCCTCCAGGGCTCTCGACGCTCCGCTCAGGACGCACAGATCTCTCCACACGCCTGGAGCCTGCTACGCGGCGCACTGGCATGCCTACCGCGACGGGACTTGCACCCGCTGGCCTGACACGGCATCACGACGCCCACGGGGCCGTCGTGTTCAGGACGCACCATGCGCGCGAATTGTAACGGTCTGTAACGGCCCCCGAAGGGCCGGAGATCCGCCGGTATAATCGATCGGCTTGCTGGAGAGGTGTGAATCGATGCCGCGCTTTCCCTCCGCCCTGCTGCTCGCTGCCGTCGCCTTCGCGTCCGTGCCCGGACACGCCGGCGATGCCTCCGCTGCCACGCCGCCCCGGACCTTCGAGATCACCGCGCACGAGTACAAGTTCGACCCCGCGGTGCTCGAGGT
>JBKJXJ010000197.1:0-5547 GCA_046716125.1 Candidatus Eiseniibacteriota bacterium | reverse complement strand
GCCCGATCACCGGGGCGCGCGGATCGGTCCCGACCGCTTTGGGCCAGCCCGGGAGCGATACGCCCCCGGCGCCGAACGCATTGACGGTCCCGTCGGCCGCGGCGAACACCACGTCAACGCCCGGCTCCGCGTCCAGCTCTGAGAGCGCCGGGCCGGCACGGAGCGGGCTGACGCCGGTGTCGATCGGATAGCCGGCCACGATGCTGCCGTCCGCGTTCCACGCCCAGAGCCGGCCGTCGTCCCCGCCGCTCACGATCTCGAGCGCGCCGTTGCCGTCGAGGTCGCCGATGCCCGGCGGGTTCATGGCGGCCGGGGTGCTGCCGCGACGGGGCCAGACTCCCGGCAACACGCCACCGCCCGAGGCCCACCCGTACACACCGCTGAAAAGCGTCGAGTAGAAGAACCCGGTCCCGACGCCCCCGCCCAGATGCGCTGCGGCCAGGCCGCTGTTCGGAGTGGCCGGGATAATTCGAACCGCCACGGTGTCGTGAGTCGCCGGGTCGAACTCGATGAGGGTGTTGTTGCTGGCGAGATATGCCACCAGTCGGCGCGTGTCGCTGGAGTAGAGCACCGCCGGGCCCACGCTGCGCGCGCGCGCGCGCGTGGCGGTCGAGCCCGAAGTCTCGGTGAGCGCCCGGTAGGCGTTGAGGCGTCCGGCGCCGTACTGCCCGGCCAGTGTCGGGTTCTGGGCCGCGACGTCGTCGGCGCTCTCCATCAACCGCAGCTGGACGCCGCGCGGCGTCAGCAGACGCGGGGCGAAAGGCGGGACGTAGCGCGACTGGACGAGTGCGGCGACCCCCGCGACGATCGGCGCCGAGAACGACGTGCCGTTGATCGCGCCCGAATAGGCAGGCTCGTAGTTGACCCCCCAGGTGCTCCGGATGCCGGCGCCGGGAGCGGCGAGGTCCACGTAAGCGCCGCGGTTCGAGAACGACGCGATCACGTCCGAGGGATCGGTCGCGGCGACCGCCAGCACGTCCTCGCGGTCGGCGACATAGTGGAACGGACTGTTGTTCCCGGCCGCGCTCACCACGGTGATGCCCGCACGGACCGCCGCCCCCACGGCAATATCCATCCCGTCGGTGTTGGCGCTCGCCCACGAGCAGTTGATGACTGTGGCGCCATTGCGCGTCGCGTAGCGGATCGCCCGCGCCGCGAAGTTCATCTGCACCTCGCCCAGCGAGCTGAACGTGGACGCCCAGGCCATCTTGAGCGGCATGATGCGCACCCGCCGCGCGGCGCCGGCGACACCGATGCCGTTGTCGGTGATGGCGCCCACCAGCCCCGCAACCGCGGTGCCGTGCCCGGCGAAGTCTTTCGGGTCGTTGTCCTCGACGTCGGCATCCTCGCCCGGCAGCCCGTCCGGCGCCCCGGTCACGAAGTCCCAGCCATGGATGTCGTCCACGTAGCCGTTGACATCGTCATCCACGCCCGCGACACCGCCCGCCTCGATCCAGTTGGTCCAGATCTGCCCCGGGAGTCCCGCCACCGTGCCGCCGATATCCGGGTGATAGGGCAGGACACCGGTGTCGAGCACCGCCACGACCACCGCCGTGTCGCCGAGCGTCACGTCCCAGGCCTCCGGCGCGTGGATGTCACGGCGCGATCCCGGCTGGTAGAACCAGGTCGAGACGCTGAACAGTGAATCGTTCGGAATGGCGTCCACCGGCAGGATGGCAATCGGGTCGGCGCTCACGACCTCGGCGAGCCCGCCGAACTGCTCGAGCCCCTCGGCCAGTCCGACGCCGGGCGGCAGATGCGCCACAAAGAAGGAGGTGAAGTCGGGCTCGTCCGAGCCCGGAGGAGGCGCGGTCTCGCCCGGAAACAGGGGCTCGAACCAGACGCCGCCGAGCCGCGCCGCGAGCGCATCCACCCTCGCGACCCCGAGGGCATTCGCGCGAGCGAGGCCCGCGGTGCGCGCCGCCGCCGCCCGGCTGAACGCCGGCGCCAGCCGCAACTCGATGAGATCGCCGCGATAAGCCGGACCACCGGCGGCACTGGCCACGCCCGGAACGCGCACCGGCAGATCGAGGGTGAGCGCCGCATCGGCCCGCTCGTACCCCAGGGCCAGGAACACCAGAACCAAGGAGGCTCGCATGGGCGGATAGAAGGAAGCGACCGGCCGTGGGGATCGGGATCCGGTCGCAGCGAGAGAAGTCTAGGGGCCTGCCGAGGGGCCGGTCAAGCGCGGCGCGCCTCGCGCGCGGCTCGCGTTCGGCTCGCGGGGCGGCGCCGGTCGCTTGACTTGATCACTCCGTCGGGCGAAACTCCTCCGCCGAACGTCGCCCCAGCCCGCCGCCCGGCGCCAGAGTCGCCGGTCCTCTCAAGGACGCCATGGAACAAGCCCAACGCGACCACCTGCGCCAGATGTTGCTGAACCGCTCGATGCGGTTCGGCGAGTTCGTCCTCAGCTCGGGCGCCACGTCCAACTATTACATCGACGTGCGCAAGACCAGCCTGCATCCGGAGGGCCTCCGGATGATCTCGCAGCTCTTCTTCGAGATGCTCCAGGCCGATAACGTGACCGCCGTCGGCGGCCTCACCCTGGGCGCCGACCCGCTCGTGGCCGGCGTCATGCTCCACGCCGCCAACGCCGGGCAGCCGCTCGAAGGGTTCCTGGTCCGCCGGACCACCAAGGACCACGGGCTGAGGGGCCAGGTCGAGGGTAACCTCGCCGGCCACAAGCGCGTGGCGATCCTGGATGACGTCATCACCAGCGGCGAGAGTGCATTGATCGCCGCCGAGGCCGCTGAATCCTACCGGGCCGAGGTCGTGCGTGTGCTCGCGGTGGTTGACCGCGAGCAGGGCGCGAGCCAGATCTTCCAGCAGCGGGGGTATCCATTCACCCCGCTGTTCTCGATCGGAGAACTGCTGCCGGCAGAGCGCGGCTAGCCTCACGGCCGCAGCAAGCGGTGTGTAAGGACGCGGCACCCGCCTGCCGATAACCACCCGGCACCCCCGGACACCGACGGACACGTCCACAAACGGAACGGAAGCCGATGTTCGAGAAGCCACTCGGCCTGCGCGAGAACCCATTTCTCGCCGGCCACCATCCCAAATATCTGTTCCCGAGCCGGGAGCACCAGGAGGCGCTCGCCCACCTGCGCTACGGGATCCAGAACCGGGAACCCTTCGTCCTGATCACCGGCGAGGTCGGCACCGGGAAGACGACGGCGGTGTACGACGCGCTCGCCGAGTGGGGCTCACGCGCGATGGTCGCGCTCATCACCAACTCGGCCCTCACGCGCTCCGAGCTGCTCGAGGAGATCTGCCTGCGCTTCGGCGTGGCGGTCAACGCACCGCTCAGCAAGCCGCACGCCCTGGTCGAACTGCAGAAGCAGCTGAGTGCGGTACGCGAGCGCGGCGAGCTCGCCATCCTGTTGGTGGATGAGGCTCAGAATCTCGACCGCGAGCTGCTCGAGGAGATCCGACTCCTCTCCAACCTTGAGGTGAACGGCGAGTACCTGCTCCAGATATTTCTCGTGGGCCAGCCCGAGCTCGAGGCCAAGCTCGCCCAGAAGGAACTGCGCCAGCTCCGCCAGCGCATCGGCATCCACTATCGCATCCTGCCCTTGAGCGGCGCCGAGACCGCCCGCTACATCCATCACCGCGTCTCGGTCGCGGGCGGCAACGCCGAGGAGCTGTTCCCCAACGACACCTGCGTCGAGATCTTCCGCATCACCAACGGCATCCCGCGCGAGATCAACATCGTCGCCGGGCAGTCGCTGCTCAACGCGTTCGTCGAGGACTCGCGCTCGGTGACGATCGCGCACGTGCGCGCGGTCGAGCGCGAGATCGAGTTTCAGAGCGTGCTGCGGCACCAGTCCGCCGTGACCGCCAATCCCGCCGATGCCGGCAGTGAGGCGAAGCCGCGCAAGGCCGGACCCGCGACCATCCACCCGATCGCTCCCCCGCAGCCGGTCGGCGAGACCCCGCGCGAGACGCCCGCACCCCCGCTCGAGGATCTCGCGGGCGAAACGGCGACCGAGAACGAGATGGATGACGAGGTCACCGAGACCGCGTTTGGCGAGTCACTCTCCGAGACCGACGACGCCATCGAGGATGAGTACTCGGGGATCGGCGAAGGTCGCGTCGTCGACGACGAGATCGAGGAGACCCCGGACACCCGGAGCGGTCGCGGAGAGGACGAGCTGGTGCTGCCGTCCTGGATCGATGAGATCGTGGCGCGCCGAAAGATGGCCGAGGAGCAGACCGCCGCGGCACCCCCCGCCGCGTGGCAGCCGGCGGCCATGACGCCGCCGCCCCCGCCCATGATCGAGCCACCGGTCGTGATCGAAGCGTCCGAGGACTACCGGCGCGCGTCCGAGTTCGAGCGCCCGGACGACTACGGGCGCACCTCCGACATCGAATACCCCGCGCACCCCTCCGGAGCGATGCTTGCGGCCCCGGCCCCGGAGCGGATCGTGCCGCAGCCAGCGGACCCCATCCCGATCTTCGGCCGGAACGACGACGCGCTGCCGCCACGGCTGCGCAACAAGCTCGCCGATGAGGAGGAGTCCCCGACCGGGCGCCGGGCCTCGAGGGCGTGGCCGATCGCGAGCCTCGTGATCGCGGCGATCGCGATCGCCGTGCTGCTCGTGGTGCGCTTCAGCCCCTGGTCGGCTCCGCGAAGCGGAACCGTCCCCGCCGGTGCGAATGCGCCCGAGGGAGCAGTCGAAGCCGCGCCGGACACGATGGGCCTCTTCCCGCCGCTCAACGGGCTCGGTGCTCCGGGCGCGACGAATGTACAGACCACGGAGCCGATCCCTGCGCCGTCGCCGGCCGCCGGTGCTGGCGAACCCCTCGGCGCCCCCGGCCTGGCGGTCGGCGAGCCCACGCCTGCGGATACCGTCCGGCCCCCAGTCCCGATGCAGTCATTCACGATCGCCGTCGGCACGTACCTGAATGAGGGGCGCGCCAACGCGGAGAAGACGAGGCTCGGCGAGAGCACCAAGCTCGACACGCGCGTCGTGACGATGGCCGAGGACGCGGTGTCCATGAACCGCGGCCTCGTGGGCAGCTACGGCGACCGGAGTTCCGCCGAGCGCGCGGCCAGCGATCTGGTGCAGCGCGGCCTGGTGCTCGAAGCGCGCGTCGTGACGGTTTCGAAGCGGCGATAGCGCATCCAGGCGGTCGAGCCGGCCCCGGGCGCGCCAGACAGCGCGCCTTTTCGCTTGCCCCGCCGCGCCCGGGCCACTAGCTTGGGCGGCCGCCTCGCCTTGCGCCGCTCAAGCTCGCCCATTACGGTGCGTCCCGCCGCAAGATTGCGTCCCCATCGTCTAGAGGCCTAGGACACTGCCCTTTCACGGCGGCGACACGGGTTCGAATCCCGTTGGGGACGCCAGACCGAGGGAGACTCACGGAGACGGATGCGCATTCACAAGCACTTGCGGGCGCCGGGAGTCCCCGTCAGTCCCCCCTTTCCCCCTCTCTCCGTTCGATAACCGACACACGACCGACACACGGAATCGGCCGTCCGCTCAAGCGACCGACCGGGCCGAGCCTGCTACCATCTCCCCATCCCCGGGGCGGCAGGCGCCCCGCTCC
>JBKJXJ010000196.1:0-7921 GCA_046716125.1 Candidatus Eiseniibacteriota bacterium | reverse complement strand
AGTCCGCGTGACCCGGGCAATCCACGTGCGCGTAGTGCCGCGCCGCCGTCTCGTACTCCACGTGCGCCGTCGCGATCGTGATCCCGCGCTCCCGCTCTTCCGGCGCGTTGTCGATCGAGCCGTAGTCCCGCACCGCGATCTTCGGGTTCCCCTGCGCCAGCACCATCGTGATCGCCGCCGTCAGCGTCGTCTTCCCATGATCCACGTGCCCGATAGTCCCCACGTTCACGTGCGGCTTGTTGCGCTCGAACTTCTGCTTGGCCATGAACGACCTCCGTGCTGGCGACCTGTCGTGGGACCAGGAGCCGGGCCGTCAGACGGCCCGGGCGACCCGGATCCGGACGCTTACCCCTTGACCTTGGCCACGATCTCTTCCGCCACCGACTGCGGCAGCGTCTCGTAGCGCGAGAACTGCATCGAGTAGACCGCGCGCCCCTGCGAGATCGACCGCATGCGCGTGGCGTAGCCGAACATCTCGGACAGCGGAACCGATGCGGCGATAACGCGCGCTTCGGAGCGCGTGAACATGCCACCGATACGACCGCGGCGCGCGGACAGATCGCCGATGATGTCCCCCATGTACTCCTCGGGGACCACGACCTCGACGTCCATGATGGGCTCGAGCAGGCGTGGATTCGCCTTGTTGCAGGCCTCTTTGAATGCCATCGAACCCGCGATCTTGAAGGCCATCTCGGAGGAGTCCACGTCGTGATAGGACCCGTCGTAGAGGGTGACCTTGATATCCACGAGCGGATAGCCTGCGACGACGCCGCCCTTCATCGCCTCCTCGACGCCCTTCTCCACCGCCGGGATGAACTCCTTCGGGATGGAGCCGCCGACGATATCGTTCTCGAACTCGAATCCCTTGCCGGGCTCGAGCGGCTCGACCCGCAACGACACGTCCGCGAACTGGCCCTTGCCGCCGGTCTGACGGATGAAGCGGTGGCGCGTCTGGGCCGGCCCGCTGATGGTCTCGCGGTAGGCGACCTGCGGCTTGCCGACGTTCGCCTGCACGCCGAACTCGCGCAACATGCGGTCGACCAGGATCTCGAGATGAAGTTCGCCCATGCCGGAGATGACCGTCTGGCTGGTCTCCTCGTCGGTGCGCACCCGGAACGTCGGGTCCTCCTCGGCCAGTCGCTGCAGTGCGACCCCGAGCTTCTCCTCGTCGACCTTGGACTTGGGCTCGATGGCGACGTCCACCACCGGCTCGGGGAAATGCATGGACTCGAGGGCGATCGGGTGCTGGGGGTCGCACAGCGTGTGCCCGGTCGTCACCTTCTTGAAACCGATGCCGCCCGCGATGTCGCCTGCGAAGACCTCGCTGATCTCCTCGCGCTTGTTGGCGTGCATCTGGACCAGACGTCCGATGCGCTCGGTCCGGCCGGTCGTGGCGTTGATGACACTGTCGCCGGTCCTGACCGTGCCCGAATAGACGCGGAAGAACGTCAGCTTGCCGACGAAGGGATCGGTGGCGATCTTGAACGCCAGCGCCGAGAACGGCTCGTCGTCCCTGGGACTGCGCTTGACGTGCTCGAAGGTCTTGAGCTCCTGCCCCTCGACCGGCGGCTTGTCCACGGGGGACGGCAGGTACTCGACGATCGCGTCGAGCAGGGGCTGGACGCCCTTGTTCTTGAACGCCGAGCCGCACAACACCGGGGTGATCCTGCCCTGGACCGTGCCCGAGCGAAGTGCCCGCTTGAGGTCGGCGGAGGTGTATGGCTTTTCGTGCAGGTAGTCGTCGAGCAGCTGCTCATCGAACTCGGCGATCGACTCGAGCAGGTGATGGCGCGCCGCCTGGGCGGTCTTCGCCAGGTCGCGCGGGATATCGATGATCTCGAAGGTCGTGCCCTGACTGGCCTCGTGGTAGGTGATCGCCTTCATCTCGATCAGGTCAATCACGCCCAGGAACACCTCGGCCATCATCATCGGCACCTGGATCGGCACCGGCTTCGCGCCCAGCCGGTCGGTCATCATGCGCAGGACGTTCTCGAAGTCGGCGCCGACGCGGTCCATCTTGTTGACGAACGCGATCCGGGGGACGTTGTACTTGTCGGCCTGGCGCCAGACCGTCTCCGACTGCGGCTCGACGCCGCCCACGGCACAGAACACGGCGACCGCGCCGTCGAGGATGCGGAGACTCCGCTCGACTTCGACGGTGAAGTCCACGTGGCCGGGGGTGTCGATGATGTTGATGCGGTGATCGAGCCACTGGGCCGTGGTGGCGGCCGAGGTGATGGTGATCCCGCGCTCACGCTCCTGCTCCATCCAGTCCATCGTCGCCGCGCCGTCGTGAACCTCACCGACGCGGTGGATACGACCGGTATAGAAGAGGACGCGCTCGGTCAAGGTGGTCTTGCCGGCGTCGATATGGGCCATGATACCGATGTTCCGGTACCGCTGGAGCGGAGTCTGCCGAGGCATGTCTGTTCACTTCCTCACGAACGTCGATGGAGTTACCGCGTCAGCACCACCTGCCTTTCCGTCGTAGAAAGTGCGGTGATGGATCGTTGAATCACCTGCGGATGCGGAAGTCGTCCGATGCGGGTTCACCGCGATCGGGACGACTCAGATCGACACGGGGGCCGACCTTCGCCGCGGGTGGGCTACCAGCGATAATGGGCGAAGGCCTTGTTCGCCTCCGCCATCTTGTGTGTATCCTCGCGCTTCTTGACCGCGCCGCCTTCGTTCCGGGAAGCCGACAGCAACTCGTTGGCGAACTTCTCCGTGAACGTGTGGTCGGCCCGGGTCCGCGCGTAGGTGATGAGCCAGCGGATCCCGAGGGCATTCCGCCGATCGGGCCGAACCTCGACCGGGACCTGGTAGTTCGCGCCCCCGACGCGCCGTGACTTCACCTCGAGCACAGGCTTGACGTTGGTCATGGCCTGCTTCAGGACCGTCATGGCGTCCTGCCCGGTCTTCTCCTCGAGGATGGTCATCGCGCCGTAGAACTGACGCTCCGCCAGCGACCGCTTGCCACGCCCCATCAGCGCGCTGATGAAGCGCGTGACCAGGACGTTGTCGAACTTCGGATCCCCGGGCACTTCGCGCCGCGGGACCGCACCTTTGCGAGGCATAGCTTTGTCGTCTCCTGACCGCATAAGTCACCGGGCCACCGGGGTCCGGTCACTGCCACGCCGATCGGCACCCCTTGAGGGTGCGGACGGGCGAATGTGTCTGCCCTAGGCCGACTTGGTCCCGTACTTCGACCGGCTCTGCTTGCGTCCGGTCACACCGCTCGCGTCGAGCGTCCCGCGCACGATGTGGTAGCGCACTCCCGGCAGATCCTTCACACGACCACCGCGGATCAGCACGATCGAGTGCTCCTGGAGATTGTGCCCCTCACCCGGGATGTAGCACGTGACCTCGACCCCGTTCGTCAGCCGTACGCGCGCGACCTTGCGGAGCGCGGAGTTCGGCTTCTTGGGCGTGGTCGTGTAGACCCGCGTGCACACCCCACGCTTCTGCGGGCAACCCCGCAGTGCCGGAGCGCCGGTCTTGACCTTTTCCCGCCGGCGTCCATGGCGGATGAGCTGGTTCAGCGTGGGCACGAAAATCCTCCAACCTTCTGTCGACTCTGGGCTTGCTCGGGCTGGCAGGCACGGCATCCGAGAAGGAAAAACATGCGCCGTTGCCGAGCAGACCGGGGAATATATGGGGGTGTCCCCCCCCTGTCAAGCCGTCTTTGCCCCCTCCGCCTCCTCCAGCAGGGACGGGGGAGCCTGCCGCTCCGAATCCAGCATCACCCGCCGGTAGCCCGGCATGCCGGTTCCGGCCGGGATCAGGTGTCCGATGATGACGTTCTCCTTGAGGCCACGCAGGTTATCCGTCTTCCCGTGGATGGCCGCCTCGGTCAGCACCCGGGTGGTCTCCTGGAAGGACGCCGCCGAGATGAAGCTCTCGGTGGACAGCGAGGCCTTGGTGATGCCGAGCAGGAGCGGCTGGAACGTGGCCGGCTGCTGGCCCTCGTTCAGGATCCGCTCGTTCTCCTCGAGCACCATGAGCCGGTCGACCGCCTCGCCCTCGAGGAACGCGGTGTCGCCCGGGTCCTCGATGCGCACCTTCTGGAGCATCTGGCGCACGATGGTCTCGATGTGCTTGTCGTCGATGCGCACACCCTGGAGCCGGTAGACCTCCTGGATCTCGTTGACCAGGTACTCCTGGACCTCTTCGATCCCCTTGATCTTGAGGATGTCGTGCGGATTGATGGGGCCCTCGGTCAGGCGGTCGCCCGCGCGCACCGACGTCCCCTCCTGCACGTGAAGGTGCTTGCCCTGTGGGATCTGGTACTCGCGCGTGTCCCCGTCGTCGCCGCGCACGACCAGCTTGCGCATGCCGCGCGAGACTCCGCCGAACTCCACCCGGCCGTCGATCTCGGACACGATCGCGGCGTCCTTGGGACGGCGCGCCTCGAACAGCTCCGAGACTCGCGGCAGACCGCCCGTGATGTCGCGGGTCTTCGAGGCTTCACGCCGCGTCTTGACGATCGGGTCACCCGCGACCACCTCCTGACCGTCCCGCACCTCGAGGCGCGCGCCGGTCGGCAGGGGGTAGTGCGCGAGCTTGTGCCCGGACTTCGGATCCAGGATGTCGATCGCCGGCTGCAGCTCCTTGTTGCGGTCCTCCATGATGACCAGGAGCTTGAGCCCCGTGGTGTCGTCCACCTCGTCGCGGACCGTCACCTTGTCCTTGATGTCCGCGAAACGCACGACGCCGCTCTTCTCGGCGATGAGCGGGTGGTTGTAAATGTCCCACTCGAACAGCGCCTGCTCGGCCGCGACCGTCTGCCCGTCCTTGACGAACAGATGGGCGCCGTACGGCACCGTGTAGCGCTGGCGCACGCGGCCGGTCTTGTCGAGCAGCTCGATCTCCGAGCTCTGCCGGCTGACGGCGACCGAGGTGTCGTTGTGATACGGCACGACTTCCAGGTTCTGGAAGCGGATCGTGCCGGTGTCCTTCGAGGCCGCGCGCGACTGCTCGACGATACGGCTCGCCGTGCCGCCGATGTGGAAGGTGCGCAGGGTCAGCTGAGTGCCGGGCTCGCCGATCGACTGCGCGGCGATGACACCGACCGCCTCGCCGAGGTCCACCGGACGCCCGGTCGCGAGGTTGCGGCCGTAGCAGTTGCCGCACACGCCGCGGCGTGAATCGCAGGTGAGCACCGAGCGGATGCGCATCTTCTCGAGACCGGCCTTGGACGCCTCTTCGATGCGGGCCGAGATCTCCTCGTCGATGGACATCCCGGCCTCGACGATCAGCTCGTTCGAGATCGGGTGCACGACGTCCTCGGCCGCGACCCGGCCGAGAACGCGGTCGGCCAACGGCTCGATGATGTCCTCGCCGTCCTTGAGCGGTCCGACCGCGAGGCCGCGGATCGTGCCGCAGTCCGGCTCGTTGATGATCATGTCCTGGGCGACGTCCACCAGACGGCGCGTCAGGTAGCCGGCGTCGGCGGTCTTCAGTGCCGTGTCCGCGAGACCCTTGCGGGCGCCGTGGGTCGAGATGAAGTACTCGAGCACCGAGAGACCTTCCTTGAAGTTGTGCGTGACCGGCGATTCGATGATCTCGCCCAGCCCTCCGGTGATCTTCTTCTGCGGCTTGGCCATCAGGCCGCGCATGCCGGCGAGCTGCCGGATCTGCTCGCGGTTACCGCGCGAGCCCGAGTCCGCCATCATGAAGATCGGGTTGAACCCGTCGCGATCGCGCGAGAGGCCCTCGAAGGTGACCTCCTCGACGTCGGTGGTCGCGTGGGTCCAGGTGTCGATCACCTTGTTGTACCGCTCGCCCTCGGTGATGACGCCGCGGCGGTAGTTGAGGTTGATCTGGTCCACGTCGTTGCGCGCACGCGCGATGATCTCGTGCTTCTCGGGCGGGATGCGCACGTCGTCGATGCCGACCGTGAAGCCGGCCTGGGTGGCGAAGCGGAACCCGAGATCCTTGAGCGCGTCGAGCAGGTCGGACGTGATCTCGGAGCCCAGGTTCTTGTAACAGTCGCCGACCAGGTTCTCGAGGCGCTTCTTGTCCATGGTCTCGTTGATGAACCCGAGTTCCGCCGGGACCACCTCGTTGAACAGCACGCGGCCCGCGGTGGTGATGGTCCAGCCCCCGCGCTTCTCGTCGGTCCGCGCAGCGTCGGAGCGGATGGCGACCCGGCCATGCAGCGAGATCTCGGCCGCGTCGTAAGCGGACGCCACTTCCGAGGCGCTGTGGAAGCAGCGCAGCCGCCGCGGATCATCGGCCTCGAGCTTGGCCTTCGACTCCTTGAGCCGGGGATTGAGGAGCTCGCCCCGCGGCTTGGTCAGGTAGTGGCAGCCCAGCACGATGTCCTGGTTCGGCGTCGCGAGCGGACGGCCGTGCGCCGGCGACAGGATGTTGTGCGTCGAGAGCATGAGCAGGCTGGTCTCGATCTGGGCCTCGAAGGAGAGCGGCACGTGGACCGCCATCTGGTCGCCGTCGAAGTCGGCGTTGAACGCCTGGCAGACCAGCGGGTGGATACGGATCGCCTTGCCCTCGACCAGCACCGGCTCGAACCCCTGGATGCCGAGACGGTGCAGCGTCGGCGCGCGGTTCAGCAGGACCGGGTGGTTCTCGATGATCTCGCCCAGGATGTCCCACACCTCGGGCTTCTCGCGCTCGACCAGCCGCTTGGCGCTCTTGACCGTCTGGACGTAACCGCGGTCCTCGAGCTTGCGGATGATGAACGGCTTGAACAGCTCGAGCGCCATGTTCTTGGGCAGCCCGCACTGGTTGAGCTTGAGCTCCGGACCGACGACGATGACCGAGCGGCCCGAGTAGTCCACACGCTTGCCCAATAGATTCTGGCGGAACCGGCCCTGCTTGCCCTTGAGCATGTCGGACAGCGACTTGAGCGGACGGTTGCCCTGCCCGCGCACCGCGCGGCTGCGACGGCCGTTGTCGAACAGCGCGTCCACGGCCTCCTGCAGCATGCGCTTCTCGTTGCGCAGGATGACCTCGGGCGCCTTGATGTCCATCAGCTTCTTCAAGCGGTTGTTGCGGTTGATGACCCGGCGGTACAGATCGTTCAGGTCCGAGGTCGCGAACCGCCCGCCCTCGAGGGGCACCAGCGGCCGCAGATCGGGCGGCAGCACCGGGATGACCTCGAGGATCATCCACGCCGGCCGGTTGCCGCTGTGACGGAACGCCTCGACGATGCGCAGGCGCTTGAGCGTCTCCTTCTTGCGCTGCACCGAGGTCTCGATCTTGGACTTGGCGCGCAGCTCGGCCTGCAGCTCCTCTAAATCCAGCTCGCCCAGGAGGTCGCGGATCGCCTCGGCGCCCATGCGGGCCTTGAGGCCCGACTCGGGCTGCTCGTCCATCACCTCGTTGTACTGGTCCTCGGTGATGATCTCGCGCTTCTTGAAGCCGGTCTTGCCGGCGTCGATGACGACGTACGACTCGTAGTAGAGGATGCGCTCGAGGTCACGGATGCTCATGTCGAGCAGGTGGCCGATGCGCGAGGGCACGCCCTTGAAGAACCAGATGTGCGAGACCGGCACCGCCAGCTCGATGTGGCCCAGCCGCTCGCGGCGCACCTTGGCCTGGGTGACCTCGACGCCGCAGCGGTCGCAGATGACCCCGCGGTAGCGGATGCGCTTGTACTTGCCGCAGTTGCACTCCCAATCCTTGACCGGACCGAAGATCTTCTCGCAGAAGAGCCCATCCTTCTCGGGCTTGAACGACCGGTAGTTGATGGTCTCCGGCTTCGTCACCTCACCATGCGACCAGCTGCGGATGACGTCCGGAGACGCCAGTCGGATACGGATGGAGTTGAACGCGGCCCGCCGGCGCTGCTCGTGTTCCTCGAGCCGGCTCAAACCGAGCTTCCCTGCGGCCACGCTCAGCGTCGACTGCAGATCCGTTTCCTGCATCATCAGGTTCTCCTTCGGGTCTCAGCAGAAAC
>JBKJXJ010000195.1:0-3848 GCA_046716125.1 Candidatus Eiseniibacteriota bacterium | reverse complement strand
AGGTCGAGGAGGTCACTTCCGTCACGGCGAAGTCGAACTTGCCGTTCGGGTGGGCGGTGTAGCCTTCCGGCGTGCAGCCGCTCGGATACTTGCCGCACCATTGGCCGTTAAACGCGTTCACGCCGGTCCCGGACACCAGACCGAACTGCGTGCCGCCAGTGAACTCGTAGCTCCCGCTGAACGAGCCGCCCCAGATCGCCGACGCCGTGTTGTTCGTGCGCGTCACGATCGTGTGGAGTCCGCTCAGTGTCCCTTCGAGGATGAGCGTGCCGTCCTGGAAGTTGACGGGCACCGTGGCGTTCGGGGGGTTGGCCGGCATCGGGGTGGTCGCCCGAGGCGCATCCGCGGGCGAGTCCTCATAGATATAGAAGTTGCCGGGCGTGTAGTCGGTGTCCCATTTCTTGCCGTTCACGATGTAAGTGGCTTCGGTCGTGGCGGCGGCCGCCGTCATCCCGCTCCAGACGAAACTGTATTCCGTCGTCGGCAGGTTCGGCACGTTGCCGTCGAGGGGAGAGCAGAAGAGCGTCATGAGGCCGACGACCGTCAGCGCGCTGCCGGCGTTGGACTTCCACGCTCCGGTGCCGCCCTGAAGCACCGACAACGTCGCGTTCGACTCGTACGCGAAGACGTCGGCGTCGAACTTCATCAACAGCTGTCCGCCACACTGTGCTAGAGCCGCGGGGGCGGTGGCTCCCAGAGCCAAGATCGCCACCAATCCCGCCACTCCGATCTTCTTCTTCATTTCATGCCTCCATGTTGCTGGTCACGGTCGCGGGACCGTGCTCGGAGTCTGTGGTCGTGGCCTAGCGGTAGAGCTTCTTGAGAGCGCCCCAGGTTCCGCGGGAGGTCGGCGTCACCGGATGCCGGCACTCGCCAGAGAGCTGGTGATCGTATCCCGTCGGCCCCGCGCAGGGATTGCCGCCCGGAGGCGGGGAGACCAACCCTGACATGAACCATCCGTTCCACGACTGCGCCGGCACGTAGAAGGCATACGCGCCGCCGGTGATGTTCATCTCGGACTGGAATCCGCCCTGATCGACGGTGTAGTCGTAGTAGAGCGAAGCGTTGTTGAGCGAGCCGGTGATCGCCAGCAGCCCGTCCTTGAACTTGCTCGGCGCATCCGCGTTGGGCGGATTGCTGCCGTACGCCGGGCAGTTGGGCGGGTTCGGCGGGTTCTGCGCGTTCTTGCTCGGGTCCTCGAAGTAATCCACGACGCCGCCGGGCGCGAACGTCACGACCAGCACGTTGCCGGCGAAACTGTACGAGTCCACTACCAGCGTGTGCTGGTAGAAGGTGTACTCGTTGACGCCCGTGTCGACGTAGGGAGCGAGCCAGACCGGGTGGAAGCTGGTCGCGAAGCCGACCGCGTAGTAGCTGTCGCCGATCGCGAGGTAGACGCCGTTCGGCGCGCCCGGATCGGTCTGGTAATCGTAGCCGGTGAAGCTCAGCAACACTTCATCCTGAGCCGCAGCGGGAACAGCGAATGCGAGTAGCGCGGTGAAAAGGAGTAGCGAACACCTAAGCTTCATAGGTCACCTCCCCGGAGATGCTTCGAAGAGCCAGCAGAAAGACCTGGGCGTTGGTGGCGATGAAAGTGCCCGAGAGCCGCCTTTCCGGATGGGAGTCCTCGCGAATCGAAAGGACTCCCCTTGATGTGTACGCGACGATCGATGCCCCGAGGGGGACGGAGCGGCATACGATTACGAAAAGAAAATCACGGGCCGGGTCCATGGCCACTTGATGACGCCAGTATAAGCGCCCAATCGTACGGTTCAAGCGCGAACTTGCGTTGTCCGCTCGCCCGGAGCGAAATGCGCCAGAATGGTTTAGTGGTGTCAACCTTCCATTCTTCCCGGCTGGCGGGGCCCGGATGTGCAGTATCCATGTCCGCCCCCTTCCGGGGCCGGCGTGGGCCGGTCCCGGGGCCGCGGCGGCCACCCTCCCGACAACCAGATGCCGCTCTTCGTCCCCAGAGGTTATCCACTGCGCGTGCGGAAAACCGCGACGCGCGATCTCCGCTCGGAGCCGTGGCCCCCCGACCCACGGCAGAGGAAGCGCATGCGCGGTGGGTCGTTGCGTCGGGTTCCGGGTTTCCAGGCTTCGTGGCACGCCCGATGCGGCGGACCTTGATCGACCGGCGAAAGAGCCGGGTGCTCAGGTCCGTGGCCGCCTCCGTGATATTCAGGGGACTGCGCCGAATGGCCAGAGGCAGGGGGGTTGGCCGCGGATCCGAGCATCCGAAGCGATCGTCGCGTCAGCGCGGCGGAAGCCGGGCGCTCAGTTCCGCCGTGAGCCTCCGCGTCGGACGCGAGACGTCGTCGCGGCGCTCGTGAAACCCCGCCACCTTCGCCTCGAAACGCGCGCCGATTCCGACACGCAACCACGCCTGATGGCCGCGCATCCGGGTATGGAACCACCAGTCGTCAGAGTTGAACGCGCCCGGGACCGCCTCGCGTTCGACGCGCTGGAAGATCCATCCGACCTCGGCCCCGGCCGGCATGCCCGCCCCGCCGATCGCGAGCCGGGTGCGCGCGCCGTCACGGTCGCGGGGATGGGCGACGTTGCGAGCCAGGTCGAGACGCAGTGACACGGGGATGCCCGCGGGGTTCGCGCGGGCGCCGAGCTGGATGTCCACCACGTGGAACTCGGCAACATGTCCATGGATCGGATCCGTCCCGTTTTGCCGCGACGGTACGAAGTCGCGGCCGAAGCGCAGCCAGCTCACCGTCGCGTCCGCGCCCTCGGCGGCCTCCTCATGGAACAGCGCCGACGCCTGGACCGCGCCGAGCCAGCCGCTGCCGCTCCCGGTCATCCCGGATCGCCCGAACAGGGCGACTCCGAGCCTCCCGGCAGCGGACTGGGAGAGTTCCCTGCGTGCGACGATGGCGACCCCGCCAGGGCGCAGGTCGTCGTCCCAGATCATCTCGGTCAGACGCAGGGGCGAACGCTGCCTGCCCACCGACATGCTGAGCGTTCCGCCCGGTGGCGTGATCCGCACGCCAAGCCGGTCCACCACCACGTCGTTCAGTTCTTCGTTGAGCACCGCGACCCAGGGGCTCGGCCCGGGAGTGCCGGAAGGGAAAAGGGTCGCCCTCGGGGCATCCTTCTCGTCGCTGACCGTCCACCGAAAGCCGACCTCGGCCCAAACCGGGCTCTCCGCTTTTGCCCGGATCAATCCTCCGCGCAGCATGAGCCGCTTGAGGCCAAGATCCCCGCTCACGCCGGGCCGGTCGCGGACCTCGTCCCACCGCAGCCGCACGTCGCCGTAAAACGACAGTCCGGCCCGCGCCAGCCGTCCCTCGGGCGCGAAATATTCGACCGCCGCCGTGTCGGCGACCGACGTCTGGGCATACGCCGGCGCGGCGAGCGCGGCGAACCACCACAGCGCGCAACACCCGACCGCGCGCCTCACGGCTCCCGCTCCCCAAGCGCCGCCGAGAGTTCGGCCGCGCTGGCGAACCGTGCGGTGGCATCGCGCGCCAGGCAGCGGAGGATCGCCGCCTCCAGCGCCTGCGGCACCTCGGGCGCGTGCTCGCGCAGCGGCGGCGGATCCTCGTTCATCTGGCGGTAGCTCAACTCGGCCGGATCCGAAGCGAGGAACGGTCGCCGGCCGGCCAGCACCTCGTACAGGATCACGCCGGTCGCGTACAGGTCGGAGCGCGCGTCACCGCGGGCGCCGAGGAGTTGTTCGGGCGACAGGTATCCGAGGGTGCCCGAGAGGTTGGTGGCGGCCGCGGGCGCCGGGGTCGCGCGCGCCGCGATGGCGATGCCGAAGTCCATGATCCGGACCTGGCCGGTCGGGTCGAGGATCAGGTTCTCGGGCTTGATGTCGCGGTGCACCACGCCCA
>JBKJXJ010000194.1:0-10114 GCA_046716125.1 Candidatus Eiseniibacteriota bacterium | reverse complement strand
AGGTGGCAAAGCGCGATCTCGAGGCCGCGAACGCGGCCGCCGAGGTCGCACGGACGGCCGCGACGCTCGCACGCACCCAGCACGAGCGCACCGCGTCCCTGTTCAAGTCCGGACTGGTCTCTCAGGGCGAGATGGATCTCTCCCGTTCGCGACTCGAGAGCGCCGAAGCGGAGCTGCTCGGCGCAAAGGCCGGGGATCAGCGCGCCCGCTCCGCCGTCCGCCTCGCGCAGGACGAGCTCGCCCACCTGCGGGTGCTCGCACCCTTCGACGGCATCGTCAGCCAGCGCATGGTCGAGGTCGGGGAGCCGGTGATCCCGGGCCAGCCGGTGCTCGAGGTGGTGGGCCTGGACCGTCTGTTCGTGAGCGCGCCGCTCGACGAGATCGACATCGGACGGGTGAGCGAGAGATTGCCGGCGCGCGTCACGCTCGACCCTTACCGGGGCCGCGTCTGGCAGGGTATCGTCACCCGGGTCTCGCCGGTCGTGAACGACGTGCGCGAGCAGAACCGTACGCTCGAGGTCGAGGTGGAGATGACGCCCGACCCCACGGCACCTCAGCCCAAGCCGGGCACGTCGGCCGACGTGGAGATCATCCTCGACAAGCGCGAGGGCGTCCTGCGTGTGCCCACCAACGCCATCATCGAGAGCAAGTCGGTGCTCGTGATCGAGAACGGCAAGGCGGTCTCGCGCGCGGTGAAGACCGGGCTCAAGAACTGGGACTGGACCGAGATCACCGAGGGTCTGAGCGAAGGGAACGCCGTGATCACCAGCCTCGAGAAGCAGGGCGTCAAGGCGGGGGCGCCGGTCGTCGCGCGGACCACGGGCGGCGCCGGCCCCGACAGTGCCGCCTCGAAGCGCGGGGCGGCCTCGACGCCGTGAGCGCGCCCCCGCCGGACGAGGACGCAGCCATCATCCGGCTCGACCACGTCTCGCGGGTCTATCAGGTCGGCGAGTCGGTGGTGCGTGCCCTGGACGACGTGTCGCTCGCCATCGCCGGCGGCGAGTTCGCCGCCATCATGGGTCCCTCCGGTTCGGGGAAATCCACGATGCTGAACGTGCTCGGCTGCCTCGACACCCCCACCTCGGGCAGCTACGTGCTGGATGGCGAGGCGGTCGAGAAGCTCTCCGAGGACCAGCTCGCCGACGTGCGGCAGCGCAAGATCGGGTTCATCTTCCAGTCCTACCACCTGGTCGGCCGCATGACCGCGTCCCGCAACGTCGAGCTTCCGCTCATCTTCGCCGGCGTCGAGCCGCGGGTGCGTCGCGAGCGGGTCCGTGTCGCGCTCGAGGCGGTCGGCCTTTCGCGCCGCGTGACCCATCGGCCCGACCAGCTCTCGGGCGGCGAGCGCCAGCGCGTGGCGATCGCGCGCGCCATGGTGATGGAGCCGCGCATCCTGCTGGCCGACGAACCGACCGGAAACCTCGATACGAAGTCGGGCGAGGAGATCGTCGCTCTGCTCGAGCGTCTGAACGCCGGCGGTCTCACCCTGGTGCTGGTGACCCACGACCCCCGCGTCGCCGCCCACTCGCGCCGGGTGCTGCGCATGCGCGACGGACAGATCGTCCCCGAATGAGAAGGGTGAGGCGATGAAACGGCGCGACCTGATCGAACTGGCGAAGGAGACGCTCAGCCTTCATCGGCTGCGTACGGGGCTCACCGTCTCGGCGATCGCGATCGGGGTCACCGCGGTCCTGCTGCTCACCGCGCTCGGGGACGCGGCCAAGGGCTACATCGTCAAGGAGTTCGCGGGGGTCGGCACCAACCTGGTGATCGTGATTCCCGGCAAGGTCGAGACCTCGGGCGGGATGCCGGCCTTCGGGGGCACGACCCGCGATCTCACGCTCGAGGACTGCGACGCCGTCCGCCGCCAGTCGCCCGCGGTGCGCGAGGTGGCGCCCTTCTCCCTCGGCGCCGGCCCGATCGAGTACGGCGAGCGCACCCGCGACGTTCGGGTGATCGGGACCACCACGCCGTTCCTCGAGGTCCGCAAACTCACGATCTCGGCCGGGCGCTTCCTGCCGCCGGGCGACGCGCGGCAGGGGGACCGCGTGGTGGTGCTGGGGCAGAAGGTGGCGCGCGAGCTGTTCCAGGGCGAGAATCCGCTCGGGCGGCTGGTGCGCATCGCCCAGTGGCGGTTCCGGGTCATCGGCGTGCTGGCACCCAAGGGCACCTCGCTCAGCATCGACTTCGACGACCTGGTCATCGTGCCGGTCTCGGTGGGGCTCAAGATGTTCAATCAGACCGGGCTGTTCCGGATCATGGTCGAGGCGGACTCGCCCGAAGCGGTCCCGATCGCGCTCGAGCAGGTCAAGGCGGTGCTGATCACGCGGCACGACGACGACGAGGACTTCACCCTCATCACCCAGAATGCGATGCTCAAGACCTTCGGCGCGGTCATCGACGCCCTCACCGCCGGCCTCGCCGGGATCGCCGCCATCTCGCTCGCGGTCGCGGGCATCGGCATCATGAACGTCATGCTGGTCTCGGTCTCGGAGCGCACCGGCGAGGTGGGCCTGCTCAAGGCGCTGGGCGCCCGGCGCCGGCAGATCCTCGACGTGTTCCTGGTCGAGGCGGTGATGCTCTCGACCGCAGGCGCGGTGGTCGGCGTGATGGTCGGGGTGGCGGTCATCCTCATCGCCGCCCGGATCTGGCCCTTCATCCCCCTGCAACCCAGCCCCGGCTGGATCGCACTGGTCATGACGCTGGCGGTCGGCGCGGGCGTGGCGTTCGGCCTCATGCCGGCGCGGCGGGCGGCGCGTCTCGATGCCGCCGATGCGCTGCGGGGTCGGCACTGATGGTCGCGCGCCCGCTCCGCCCCTTGCCGGAGGGACCTGCCCGATGAAGTTCGGCGATCTGCTCGGCCTCACGCTTGAAGCGCTCCGCTCCCATCGCTTGCGCTACGGACTCTCGGCGCTCGCCATCACCGTGGGGGTGGCCGCGGTCGTGCTGCTCTCCTCGCTGGGCGAGGGCATGCGGCATTTCATCATGGGACAGATGACCCAGTTCGGCACCAACCTGATCGCCATCAACCCGGGCAAGATCGAGACCGGCGGCGTCCCGGGCTTGCTGGGCGGCAGCGCCCGTCGCCTCACGCTCGAGGACGCGAACGCCCTGAGCCGTCTGCCCGGCGTGACCGGGACGGTCCCGACGGCCTACGGCTCGGGCGTGATCAAGTTCGAGAACAAGAGCCGGCGCGTCTACGTGTATGGCGCGACGTCGGACGTGCCGCGGACCTGGTCCATGGATGTCGCGGTGGGCGAGTTCCTGCCCGACATGGACTACGACCGCACCTCTCCGGTGGTCGTCATCGGCCCGAAGATCCAGCGCGAGCTGTTCGGCGACGCCAGCCCCCTGGGGCAGATCATCCGGATCGCCGAGGCGCGCTTCCGCGTCATCGGGGTGATGGAGCAGAAGGGCCAGTTCCTCGGCTTCGACCTCGACGATGCCGCCTACATCCCGGTGGCGAACGCGATGCAGCTCTTCAACCGGCCCGAGCTGGACGAGATCGACCTGCTCGCCGCCTCGGCCGACGCCATCGATCCGGTGGTCGAACGCGCGACCGCGCTCCTCAAGGAACGCCACAACGACACCGAGGACTTCACCATCATCACCCAGAAGGAGGGCCAGGCGATGGTGGACCGCATCGTCTCGGTGGTGAGCGGCGTGGTGACCGGGATCGCCATGATCAGCCTGCTGGTGGGCGCGATCGGCATCCTCACCATCATGTGGATCGTGGTCCAGGAGCGCGTCGGCGAGATCGGGCTGGCCAAGGCGATCGGCGCCACGCGCGGCCAGATCCTCCTCTGGTACCTGTTCGAGTCCGCGGTGACGGCGCTGGTGGGAGGCGTGGCGGGCCTGCTGATCGGGGTGGGCGGCGCCTGGCTCCTGTCCTCCACCGTGCCGGGCATCAACTCGCTCACGTCACCGCTCATCGTCGTCGAGGCGATCGTCATGGCGCTGGTGGTGGGGGTCGGCGCCGGCGTGGCGCCCGCCATGAAGGCGGCGAGCATGGACCCGGTCGAGGCGCTGCGGGGTGAGTAGCCGTCGCACGAAAGGAGTTGAGCGCGAATTCATGACCGACCCGACACCGGCCATGCCCGCACCCGACGCCGTGGTCTCGCTGCGCGAGATCACGAAGGACACGGTGCGACGGATCGTCCAGCTCAAGGTCGCGCCGGATCAGGAGCGGTTCGTGGCCACGAACGGCATGTCCATCGCCGAGGCCCACTTCTCGCCCGAGGTCGCGTGGTTCCGCGCGATCTACGCCGGCGAGGTTCCGGTGGGGTTCATGATGCTGGAGGACGACGCGGCGAAGCAGAAGGTCTTCCTGTGGCGCTTTATGATCGACGCGCGCTATCAGGGGCGGGGGTTCGGCCGGCGCGCGCTCGAGCGGGTGATCGCTCACGTGCGGACCCGCCCGGGCGCGGTCGGGCTCGAGACCAGCTGCGTGCCGGGGGACGGCAGCCCCTGCCCGTTCTACGAGCGCATGGGATTCGCGTACACCGGCGCCGAGGAGGATGGCGAGCGCGTCATGCGGCTCGAGCTGTAGGCGCGCACACCCGCGCCGCGCGGGTCAGTCGATCCGCACCAGGCCGCGGCTCATCCTTCCGGACGGGCTGGTTGCGCGTACCCGGTAGTAGCCCGCCGGCAGAGCGCGTCCACGATCTCGAGCGTCACCGCGCCGCCGTCCACCACCTCGAGCGAGAACGCCACCGGGCCGGGCGAGGGGTTGGGATAGGGAGCGGCGAGGCGCACCGGGTTCGCGACCGCCGGGCCGTCGGGGCCGACCCCGACGACGCCGTTGGTCAGGAGCACGCGATCGAGACCCACGTCGGCCTCGATGTCGTCGGGCGGTTGGACGAACGGCGCGCGGTCGTGGCGCATGGGGATGCTGGTGATGTTCTGGAGCGCCTGGTCGAAGGTCCCGAGGCCGATGTGGTGCGTCCAGTTGGCGGCGCTCGAGAGGTCCACGACGAACTCGGCCCCGAAGGACCGGGCGCCGAGCTTGTTCTGGACACCGTTGGGTGTGCTGAAGCGCAGGTAGCCGTCACCCGCTCCGAGGAAGCCGCCGGCGCCGGGGTTCGCGTAGACGGCGCCCCCGCCCCAGGCGTGCAGCGTGTCACCGGACCAGTGCTCGACGAAGCCGAGCGTCGGGGCCGCCTGTGCGCTGCCGGCGATCACGAACAGTGTGCCGAGCACCAGCGCGATCCTGGAGCACAGCGTACGTCGCAGGGTGGTGCGTTCGGTCGGCGGCATGGAGGATCTCCTTCGGCGGGGGCGGCGGATCGCTTCCCGCCGTTCAGGCGCGCTGAACAGCGAGGCGCGCCCGCGGTCACCGCAGGCGCCTGCGCACCTCCGCCGCGCGCCGCTCGCTCGCCTCGACGCGCGTGCCGTCCTTGAGCCGCAGCACCAGCACGCCGTCCTCGCCGCCGTAGGATTCGATCGCGTCGATATTCACCAGCGCCGCGCGGTGCGCGCGCACGAACTGACCCGCCGGCAGCCGCCCCTCCAGCTCCTGCAGCGTGTAGTCCACGAGATATTCGCGGCCCTCGGCGCACGCCAGCACCACCCGGTCGCGCGACACGATCCGGGCCACCTGCTCCATGTCGAGCAGCCGGACCTCGCGCCGGAACCGCACCGGCAGCCGTCGCAGAGGTTCGAGGCCCTGCTGCACCTCGGGGCTCGCGAGCACGGACTTCACCGCCGCTTCCTGCCGTCCCGCGCGCTGGCCCGAGCGCAGCTCGAGCGCCACGCGGCGCACGGTCTCGGCCAGCCGTTCGCGCCGGATGGGCTTCAGGAGGTAGTCCAGTGCCGCGAGCTCGAACGCCTCGACCGCGTGCTGGTCGTAGGCGGTGACGAACACCACCACCGGGGCGTCTTCCCCGGTGAGATGCCGGGCGACTTCGAGACCCGAGAGGTCCGGCATCTGGATGTCGAGGAAGACGACGTCGGGCGAGAGCCGGGCGACCATGGCGAGCGTCTCGCCCCCGCCCTTCGCCTCGCCCACCACCTCGACGTCACCGTGCTCGCGCAACAGGCGCTCGAGGAACTGCCGCGCCCGCGGTTCGTCGTCGGCGATCACCGCCCGCAGCGCCTGGCGGGCGCCCGCCTCCTCCCCCCGGCCAGTGGTCCCGTCGGGCGCATGCCGTCGCATCGATCTCATCGGTTGGCCTCCGCGGCCTCGCGCCAGCGCAGGGTCACCGCGAATCCCCCGCCGTCACGTGGTCCCGCCTTCATGCTCGCCTGCTCGCCGGCGAAGTGCCGCACCCGTTGTTCCAGATTCTCCAGCCCCACGCCCAGACCGCGACCGCCGTTGCCGCCGGACGTCCCGTCATCCTTGAACGTGACGGTGAGCCATCCGTCCTCGCGCTCGGCGTCGAGGGTCAGGCAGAGACCCTTCGCCCCGGGCGCGAGCCCATGCTTCAGGCTGTTCTCGACCAGCGGTTGCAGCAGCAGGGGCGGCACCGTGGCCGACAGCAGCTCGCGCGGGCCACGGTAGGCGAAGGCCAGATCCCCTTCGTAGCGCTCGCGCGCGACGCCGAGATAGTCCTCGACGAACGCGATCTCGTCCGCCAGCAGCGCCGCCGACCGGCTGCCCGCCTCGACCGTGTAGCGCAACATGTCGGCGAGCCGCTCGGTGAACCGCTGCGCGGCGCGCGGATCGGTCTCGGTGAGATAGGAGAGGGCGTTCAGCGCGTTGAACAGGAAGTGCGGCTGGACCTGCGAGTGCAGCGCCCGCAGCTCGGCCCGCATCGCCGCCTCGCGCAGCTCGACCGAGCGCCGCTCGGCCGCCGCGCGCTGCTCCGCCAGCGCCAGATTCTCGAGCCTCAAGCCCGCCTGGGTGAGGAGGTTGTCCACCGCTCCCGCCGCGTGCTCGGGCAGTTCCTCGCCCGCCGCCAGCCGGGGCGGTCCGGACTCCGGCCATTCGAGCGCGACCTGGCGCCCGAGTCCCCGGGTGAGCGCGGCCTCGACCGCCGCGCGCGCATCGTCGCGATCCAGCGCCTGGAGCAGCTCGTGTCCGGCCCGGTCGAGCGCCGACCGCAATGCCATCGGATCGCGACGGTAGAGGCGGTCGAGCCCGTGCTGCAGCCACCCGCGCAGCGGCGCGAACGTGGCGGCCACCGCCACGGCGGCGGCCACGTTGATGATCAGCTCCTGCTCGCCGGTCATCGCCGCGAACATGCGCTGGCCCGCCAGCACGATCGCGATGTAGAGCGTCGCCACCACGCCCGAGAGCAGCGCGTACGGCAGGCCCTTCTCGAGCAGGCGCAGCGGATCGAACACCGGATCGCGCGCGATCAGGAACGCCATGATGATCGGCGTGAGGAGGACGCCGATGCTCACCACCGTGAGCGCCACGCGGTAGAACGGGAACTGGAGCAGGGTCGAGAACGCCTCGTTCTCGAACGCCCAGCTGATCGAGGCGCCGAGCAGGAGCAGCAGGGCGACCAGGAGCGCGAGGCCGCGCTGGCTGCGCGACGGATGCCAGTCGCCGTGGCCCCTTCGGCCGTAGCGCTCGACCAGCGAGACCACGCCGACCCCCGTGGCGATGGTCTGGAACCAGCTGAACTGCTGCAGCGAGAGGCTCCCCTTGGAGATCAGCTGCCCCACGAAGTAGAGCGGCACGATGTGGCCTGCGACCACCAGCCACGCCCAGCCGCTGCGCCAGACCGCGTCGGGACGCCAGCGCGGTCGCGGGAACACCGCCATGAAATGGATGAACGTGGCCGGAGCCCAGCACACGAGCCATCCGTACAGCGCGAGGTAGTACCGGAACCAGCCCGTGGGCTCGGCCTCGGGGTTCCGGTAGATCTCGTGCACCACGGCGACCGCCTGGGCGTTGGCGAAGAGCAGGAACACCCAGGCGGTGCCGAGATCCGGGCGGCGCCAGACGAGCACGAACGCGACCAGGGGTGCGGCCACGACCGCGGCGAGCGGCAGCAGGAGCACGCGCATGCGTTGCCAGGTCGAGAGGCTCACCGGCGGGAAGAGGGTGAACATGCGCTGGCCGTCCCGCTCGAACTCCAGCGTGAACGCCTCGCGCGGCAGCGGGACGCGGGGCGCCGAGGGACGCAGCCGGGCCGGGGGCATGGGGTCGCCGTCGACCGCGATGAGCAGGTCGCCGGGCTTGAGCAGCCCCTGGGCCGGCGGTCCGATCACGCGGTCCACCCGCTGCAGCCCCCGCTTCGCGTCGAGGCCGAGACTCACACCGAGACGCGGATAGGGCGTGTGGGTGAGCAGCCGGGGCGTCGCGAACGACAGGGCGATCGCCACCCCCACGACCGCCAGCAGCCGGCGGACGCGGTAATCGTGTCTCACGTCGCGAATCTCCCACACGGCCGGGATGCGCTCAACCCATGGCCGGCCCACAGTCGGCCCACAGTCGGCCCACAGTCGGCCCACAGTCGGAATGGACCGCTGGACCCCCCCCTCGCCCACACCCCGGGTGTGTGGTCCGGACCCGTCAGGATAGGGGGCTCGCGCGCCCGGCTCCCCCCCCGGGGCGACCGGCGCGGCAGGCGGACGACGAGCGCGGCGGGCGGGCCACGGGTGACCGCGCGAACGCCTCGCATCGCGGGGAGCGAACGGTCCACGGGGCTCCGGTCGTCCAATAACGGCCCCGCCGCCGCGACGCATGTCATGATGATGTGCGGTATCGAACTTGCAGTGAATTGGGGTGTAAGTCGGGCGTCGGGCTGCCCTATACTCCGACGCTTCTTCACGACCGCGGCGCCCCGCCCTGAAACCCGGCGCGCTCTGTCCCATCCACCTGGAGGTCTCTCCTTGAAGCTCCCGATCACGCTCGCCCTGCTCCTCGGCGTGTTGACTGCGGCCCCCGCCGCGGCGCAGACGGCCGCAGCGAAGCCCGCGTCGCAACGCCTTGACGGCATCGCCGCCGTCGTCAACAACGACGTTGTGCTCCAGAGCGACGTCGAGGAGCAGCTCTACCTGTTCCTCATGAGCGCCCAGACCGAGGTGGACTCGGCGATGGTGGACACCCTGCGCCTGCAGATCCTCAACCGGCTCATCGACGAGCGGTTGATCATCGCCGAGGCGACGAAGCAGGGGATCACGGTCCCCGGGGCCGAGGTCACGCGCCAGGCGCAGGAGGCCCTCAAGGAGGCCAAGGCCCGCTACGAGTCGCCCGCGGCCTACCAGGAGGCGCTGCGCAAGGAGAGCCTCACCGAGGAGAAGCTGCTCAAGAAGTTCACCGAGGAAGCCCAGCGGGCGGCGCTCGTGCAGCGGCTGGTCCAGAAGCAGATCACCCGGCGCCGGCCGACGCAGGCCGAGGCCGAGACCTACTTCGCGACCCACCGCGACAAGTTCCCGAAGGCGCCCGCCGAGTTGCGGCTGTCGGTGATCCAGATCCCGGTCACGCCCGACTCGGTCGCCGACCGTCAGGGCAGGGCGAAGGCCGAGGCGGCCCGCAAGCGCATCGCCGGCGGGGAGAAGTTAGCCAAAGTGGCCTCGGAGATCTCCGATGACGAGAGCTCGGCCCGCTCCGGCGGGGACCTTGGCTATATGACGCGCGGGAGCATGGACCCCACGTTCGACCAGGCCGTGTTCTCCCGCAAGCTCAACACCATCGGCGAGCCGGTGCGCACGGTCTACGGCTGGCATGTCCTCGAGGTGCTCGATCGCGACACGGTGAAGACCGTCTCCGGCCGCGACAGCCTCGACCGCGAGGGCAAGCCGCTCCTCGAAGCCCACATCCGCCACTTGCTGATCCGTGTGCCGGTCACCGAGGCGGACGTCGAGCGCGCGCGCGCGCTGGCCGTGAAGGTGCGCGCCGAAGTGGCCGCGGGCAAGGACTTCGGCGAGCTGGCACGGCGCTACAGTCGTTACGCCGGACCGCACAGCGACGACGGCGACATCGGTTACCTGCCGATGACATCGCTCCAGCCCAACATCCGCGCCGGGCTCGATCCGCTCCCGGTGGGCGGCATCAGCGAGGTGCTGATGAACCCGGCGGGCTTCAACATCTTCCGTGTCACCGAGCGCAAGGCCGAGCGCGAGTACTCGCTCGAAGAGATCAAGAACGAGCTGCCCGGGGCGGTGAGCGAGATCCAGTTCCGCGAGAAGCTCGACGTGTGGGTCAAGGGGCTGCGCGCCA
>JBKJXJ010000193.1:0-9673 GCA_046716125.1 Candidatus Eiseniibacteriota bacterium | reverse complement strand
GGCCGAGGGTGTGTAACGCTCTATCCAGCGCGCGGGCGCCCGGCCGCCCGCACGGGCGACGGGTGCGGTCCCCCGGATCCGGGCGCCTCCTGAGCGCCGTTCGACGACCTGCTGAACGCACGCCCGGGCACGGTGTTCGCCGCGCCGGGGCTCTCATCGTCTTCATCCCTCAGGAGGTGCCTTCATGCACCGCACTCGATTGATCGCGAGCACCATCGCGTTGCTCGCCCTCGCCTCGTTCGCCGTGGCGGATTCCCCGCGCCGGGGCGCCACCGAGGCATCGCCGGCCGAATGTTCGCTCAGCGGCGGGGCGTGCCCGGCCGACTGTCGCCCGTGTCCCCAGCCCTGCCCGTCGCCGTGCGCGACCGGTGAGATGGCGCAAGCCTGTGCCATGGACGGGGATGTCGCGGCACGCTGAGCAGTAATGCTGGACCGGACGCGGGGGCGACTCTGCCCCCCGCGTCCTCTTTTTCGGCCCCGGCTGGTGCCCGGCGACCCCCTCGACTACCCTCGCCGGCCGTTGCCAAGCATCCACTCTAGGAGGCCGAACGATGAACACGATCCTCAAGGCGGGCATCGTCCTGGGCGTGCTGGTCGAGATCTGGACCTACTTCATGGGCTTCTCCGGCTGGTACAAGGACCCGGCGCTCATGAACCTGTTTTTCGTGGTCATCGCCATCGAGATCGCGGTCCTGATGTGGGCCCTGAAGCGGACGGCGGCGGAGGGCCGGGGTTACGGCGGGCAGGTCGGCGCCGGGACGCTCATCTCGCTGATCGGCGGCGTGTTCGTGATCGTCGGCTCGCTCATCTTCACGATAGTCGTCTTCCCCAACTATTTCACCGAGCTGGCGGCGATCCAGGAGCAGCAGCTTCGCGCCGCGGGCCAGAGCGAGGATCAGATCCGGGAGGTCATGGCATTGACCGCCAAGAGCTCGACGCCGGTCATCCAGGCGTGCATCGGATTCCTGGCGACGGTCGTCACCGGGATCGTCGTCTCGATGATCATCGGCGCGTTCGTGAGGGCGAAAAAAGCATAGATTGATTGATATTGCTTGCCTGCCGCCCGTGCACGATGCGAGAATTAGAGCGTTCCGCAACGTGCGCGGCGGGGGCTGGCCCCGCGGACACGTCGGATGGCATCACTCGAAACGCAGGCCGACTCCCCTCCGAGCCGCGTCCGGCGTCCGCTGGAGTCCGCATCCTTGTCCATGCATCGCTCGACCCGCCTGCGGCGGTTCGCCGTCGCGCTCCTCGTCGTCCTGGTCCTCGCCGTAGCGGCGCGTTTCGCCCGCGCGGCGTCGTCGAGCGATTCATTCGCCATGAATGACAGGTTGTGCTTGCTCATGGGAGCGCGGTAATGGGAGAATTGCTTCAATTCCCGCCCACTCGCGTCTCTGGAGGTGGTCTCCGGCCGCGTGAGGGCATGTCCACCTCCGCCGCGCGACGATGGCCCGCCGTCGACGGCGACGGTTCGTTGGAGTCTGCATCCGTGTCCAAGTTTCGGTCGGCGCGCACACGGCGGTTCGCCGTGATGGTTGTCGCCTTGATCATCGTCGTCTGGGCCGTGCGCTTCGTCGTGGCGCCGATGCCCCAGATGTGACCGGGAACACGGACATCCGTTCGTAATCGAAGCGGCGCGCGTTCAGCTCGCCGTGGGCTCCCCGATCCGATACCAGTCCACGCGCCGCGTCATGACCATCACCGCCCAGATTTGACGCTCTCCAAACGGCACGGCTATCCTCGCGCTGTGCCCCTGGTCCAGATCGCCGACGATCATCCCACCCACCGCCATCGCAGCGTGACCTGCATGGTCGGCCGCGTTCCCGTGGGCGGCGGGCATCCGGTGGTCGTTCAATCCATGACCAACACCGACACCCAGGACGCGGCGGGGACCGCGGACCAGGTGCGGCTGCTCGCCGACGCCGGATCCGAGCTGGTGCGCGTCACCGTCAACACGCGCGAGGCAGCGGCGGCGGTGCCGGAGATGGTCGCGCGCGTGCGCGGTGCCGGCCTGACCGCCCCGATCGTCGGTGACTTCCATTACAACGGGCACACGCTCCTCACCGAATACCCGGCGTGCGCCGCCGCGCTCGACAAGTACCGCATCAATCCGGGCAATGTCGGGGTGGGCGAACGCCACGATGAGAACTTTCGCCGCATGATCGAGGTGGCGGTCGCCCACGGGAAGCCCGTGCGCATCGGCGTCAACTGGGGTTCCCTCGACCGCTCGCTGCTCACCCGCCTGATGGACGAGAACGCGCGGCGCCCCGAGCCGCTCGAGGACCGCGAGGTCGTGCTCGAGGCGATGCGCGAGAGCGCGCTCCGCTCGGCCGAGTCGGCCGAGCGCTTCGGCCAGCCCCACGACCGCATCATCCTCTCGGCCAAGGTGAGCGACGTGCGCGATCTGATCTCGGTCTACAGGGCGCTCGCGTCATCCTGCGATTACCCGCTCCACCTCGGGCTCACCGAGGCCGGGATCGGCGCCAAGGGGATCGTCGCCAGCACGGCGGCGCTCGCGATCCTCCTCTATGAAGGGATCGGCGACACCATCCGCGTGAGCCTCACGCCCGCCCCGGGCGGCGACCGCGCCGAGGAGGTGCGGATCTGCCAGCAGGTCCTCCAGTCCCTCGGGATCCGCCACTTCACCCCGCAGGTGACCTCGTGCCCGGGCTGCGGGCGCACGACCAGCACGTTCTTCCAGGAGCTGGCCGCCGACGTGACCGCCCACATCCAGGCGCGGATCGCGCACTGGCGCGAACGCTACCCCGGCGTCGTGGAACTCCGGGTCGCGGTCATGGGCTGTGTGGTCAACGGCCCGGGTGAGAGCAAGCACGCCGACATCGGCATCTCGCTCCCCGGCACCGGCGAGGCGCCGCGCGCACCGGTGTTCGTGGACGGCAAGCTGCGCACCACGCTGCAGGGCGAGTCCATCGCGGAGGATTTCGCGCGGCTGCTGGACGACTATGTCGAGGGGCGGTACGGGAAGGCGACTACCGCACCAGCATGATGGTGCGGCTCATCTGCACCTGCCCCACCCGCAGCACCGCGAAGTAGGCGCCCGAGGGGAGTTCGTCGGCGCGGAACATGGCGCTGTGATCCCCCGGGGGCAGTGAGGCATCCACCAGCGTGCGCACGAGCTGCCCGGTCACGCTGTAGATCCGGAGCGACACCGGCTGGCTGGTCGGCAGGGTGAACCGGAGCGCCGTCTCGGCCCGGAACGGATTCGGATACGCGCCCCGGTAGGAGAGCACGCGCCCGTCCTCGGGCTCGGCCCCGGCGGTGGGCACGATCTCGGGTTTCGCCACGTCACGCGGGGCGGGGACGCTGAACAGGCTCGGTCGGTAGATCGGGACCACGCCGCGCATGCGCTCGACCTGAGCGGTGCCGAACCCGGCGCCCGCGTCCACGACATCGTCGGTCTCGAGCAGGCCCAGATAGTGACCCACCTGATGGGTGGCGCCGCGCTTCGCGTCCAGCCCGGCCGACCCACCTGGCAGCGTGGCATGGTCCACCACCACGCCGTGACTGAAATGACTCTCCGGCGCGTCCCACGGGTAGGTCGCCCAGCCCGAAGCGGCCTGGGCCGGAGCGCAGACGTACACGTTGAGATGGCGGGCCGGCTCGAGCGCGAGCGTCTGCTTGGCCTTGCGCTCGAGAGCGCTCCCCGGGGTCATCCGGAACCACGTCGGCTCATCGGTCCGATCCACGCGGGCCAGCTCGAAACGATATCCGCTGCCTTCATAAGCGCGGTTCAACTCCTGGATCTGTAGGATGAGCCGGGCGTCGGAAACATCCCCTTCGCCTCGCGCGGTGATGACGTGGAAGGCGACTCGAATGGTCCCACCCGGGGCGCCGGCGGCATTCTCATCCGCCCAGCGGCCCAGCGTCGCGCGGACGCCATCGGCGGCGGCGAGGCTCAGCGCGGCGGTTCCACACGAGCGGACACGAACGGCGGCGGCCGATCGCGCGGCGACGGTGGCCCGGGAGATCGTGGGCACCCAGTCGCGCACGGTGCCTGGCGGGACGCCGATGGCGACCGCGAACGCCGACGGCGCGCCGAGCAGACAGAGCGCCGCCGCGATCACAGCGGTGCCTGACAGGCGATGCGATGTCGGATGCGGACCGAGTCTCATTTGCGGGTAGTCCAAGTGTCGGGCAGGTGTCGGGCAGCGTCGCAAACCGCCGTGCGCGTCGACGGCGCTTCCCACGGCCTTCGGAGGTGGAGTCTGGCAGAGAACCCCGGGGGTTCGCCACCTCTAAAGAAGGCCCTACCCGGTCGTGCGCCGGAGCGCCCCCACGATCCCGTGGGCCAGTTCTGTCAAGGAAGGGTCACGTGCACCCATGACCATCACCAGGTCCCCGGCCCGCGCCTCGCCCGCCGCCCGCTCGATGAGCCACTCGCGAGACGCGGCGAACTCGGCCTCGGTCCCGCGGGCCACGATCTCCGCCACGATGTCGGCGGACGAGAAATCCCGGGTCGCGGTGCCGCCCGCGTAGTAGATCTCGAGCATCCAGAGCCGGTCCTCGGGGCGCAGGGCGCCCGAGAACGTGTCGACGAAGTCCTCGCGCAGGAACCGGGTCGGACCGTAGCCGTGGGGTTGAAAGATCGCGAGCACCCGGCCCGCCCCGGCGCGCGCCTGCGCCGTCGCGATCGCGGCCGTGAGCTTGGCGGGGTTATGGGCGAAGTCGTCCACCACTTCGACGCCCCGGACCACTCCGAGCGACTGGAAGCGGCGGCCGACGCCCTCGAACCCGGCGAGCGGAGCGACCATCGCGGACAGCGGCACATCCAGTCGGCGGCAGGCGGCGATCGCCGCGAGGGCGTTCTCCACATTGTGCCGGCCGGGCACTGGCAGTGTGTATCGAACGTCGTCCACCTTGAACCGGCTGGTGCGGGGCCCCAACTCGACATTCGTGCCGCGCACCTGGGCGCCCGGACCGGATCCGAATACGGTGGCGCCCTCGGCGAGGGTCGCGAGGTTCTCTCCTTCGCCCGTGATGAAGGCCTCGCGCGTGCGCGTGCGAAGGGTGGCGAACAGGGCCGCGACCTCGTCCATCTCCTTGTGGTCCCTCTGGAGATTCAGCACCACCCCGATCGCGGGCTCGTAGTGGACAAGCGAGCCGTCACTCTCGTCGGCCTCGACCACGAGCAGGTCGGAGGCGCCATGCCAGGCGTTGCCCCAGAGCCGCTCGCGCTGAAGCATGAGCAGGTCGGCGCCGGTGATCACCGACGGCGCCCGGCCGATGTCGCGCAGGATCTCGAAGATCATGGCCACGACCGTGGACTTGCCACTGGTCCCGGCCACGGCGATGGTGCGGTAGCGGGAGACGAAGTGCGCGAGCAGTTCCGAGCGATGGATGATCGGGATGCCGAGCACGCGGGCCGCGGCGACGTCGGCCACCTGCTCTTCGACCGCGGTCGAGATGATGAGCGCGACGCAGTCGTCGGAGACGCCCCGGCCATCCTGCGGGAACACACGGACGCCGAGACGTTCGAGCTGGGCGCGCCCGGCCGAGCGCTCGCCCCGGTCGAACGCCCGGTCGCTGCCGCTCGCCCGGCCCCCGCTCATGACCTGGAACTGGGCGAGCGCACTCATGCCGCTCCCGCCGAGGCCGGCGTAGTGGAATCGCCCCGGACCGCGCGGATCGGGGATCGCAGCAGCCGAGTCCGGCCGCGGCGCGGCGGGGCCCGTGACCTGGCCTTCTGGTACTTGGGCAGGCACTTGGTCAGGCACTTGGGCAGGCATCTGGGGCCGTCCCTCCCTCGACGATGACGACGGGATCGCCGAGCATCAGTCGCTCGAACAGATCGATCACGTCGGCATTGGCCATGCGCACGCAACCGTGCGACGCGGAGCGGCCCAGCGCCGTCTCGTGGTTGGTGCCATGGATGTAGATGTAGCGCTCGAGCGAGTCATGCCCGGGGCCCCGGTTGACCCCGTCCTCGAGCCCCTCGAGCGTCAGGATCCGGGTCAGAATGAGGTCATCGGCACGAGGCTCGCCGCTCCACACCTCTCCTGTCGGAAGCCGGCTCTCGAATACGGCGCCGTTCGGCGACCCCGCACCGATGCGCGCCTGGATGCGATGCCAACCGGGCGGCGTGCGCAGCGAGCCTTCCGCGGCGCCGACACCGGCTTCCGCTGTCGAGACCGGGTACGCGGCGGTTTCGACCCCCGACTCGATCAGGCTCAGCCGCTGGCGCTCGACGTCCACGACCAGCAGGCGCGGCGGAAGGTCGCGAAACGGCGCGGCGGGCCGATCGAGCGCCGCGCGCGCGAGCGCCGACGCTCGATCGTTCGAGGGGTCGCGGTCCGGCGGTGTCATGGCCGCACTCTGCCACAGGATACGGCGAGGGGCGAAGGCCGGATACGATCCGGGCCGGTTCCGGTCGTGCGTATTGCACTACCGGCGGCAGTCCGGGGTTGGTAGCGTGCCGCTGTTCTCCTTCGACGCATCCATTCCAGGAGGGCGTCACCCATGAACTGGACCCGTCGGACGTTCCTCGGCCGTGGACTGGCCGGGCTGCTCGCCGCCATCGTCGCGCCGCGCACCGCCGACTCTCAACCTCCCGCCGCTGCGGCCCGCGGGGCCGTCGTGCTGTGCAGCCGCGGCGAACGCTGGGGCCGCATGGTCCATGGCCCGGCCTGGCGCCTGCTCGCCGCGGGCGGGTCGTCGCTCGACGCCGTGATCGCCGGGGCGAACGTCGTGGAGCTGGATCCCGAGGACCAGTCGGTCGGCTACGGCGGCCTGCCGAATGAGGAAGGGGTGGTCCAACTCGACGCGTCCGTGATGTCGGGCAAGCTGCGCAAGTCGGGGGCGGTCGGAGCCCTCGAGCGGATCAAGACGCCGAGCTCGGTCGCGCGGACGGTCATGGAGCGCACCGATCACGTCATGCTGGTCGGCGAGGGGGCGCTTCGCTTCGCCCGGGCGCACGGCTTCGAGGAGTCCAACCTGCTGACCGAGAAGTCGCGGCTGCGGTGGCTCAAGTGGAAGGAGAACCTGAGCCCAGAGGACGACTGGTTCCCGCCGGCGGACGGGGTCTACCGCGACAAGACCGGCCGTCCCTCGGGCACCATCAACGTGCTGGCCGTGGACGCGGTGGGCGACGTCGCCGGGTGTACGACCACCAGCGGGCTCGCCTGGAAGCTCCCCGGCCGGCTCGGAGACTCCCCGATCGTGGGCGCCGGCCTCTACGTGGACAACGCGGCGGGCGCCGCGGGGGCCACGGGGCGCGGCGAGGAGGTCATCAAGACCTGCGGCAGCTTCGCGATCGTCGAGGCCATGCGGCGCGGCGCAACGCCCGAGGAGGCGTGCCGCGAGGCGCTGCGGTACATCGTGCGCTGGACGAAGGAGAACCCCGACTTCGACGTGAAGTACGTCGCCCTGAGGCGGGACGGTGAGGCGGCCTGCGTCGGGCTGCGTGGCCGCCGGGACGCACCTCCCGAGGCCGCGCTCCAGAGCACCGCGGGGTTCCGGGTGATCCGTGGGGCGTACCTGTACGAGTCGCGCTGAGATCGCCCGGGAAAGGGCCCTGCCGCTACCTCAGGACGACCACCTTGGTGGTCGCGGTCGCCTGCCCGGCGCGCGCCATGACAATGTAGAGCCCGGCCCCCACCGCCTGCCGCCGCTCGTCCAGGCCGTCCCAGTCCACCCGCCGCTCCGCGGAGCCCTCGGGGACGGCGATCTCGCGCACGACGCGACCGCCCGCGTCCACGATCCGCAGCGTGACGGGCTCCGAGGCGGGTGCCGCGATCCACAACGATGCGCCGCCGAGATGCGGATTCCGAACCGCCTCGACCATGAGCCGGACCGGGTCTCCGGCGCCGGGGAGCACCGCCACCGGGCCCAGGACGGTGATGTGATCGGTCTTCACCTCGGGATCCGAGCCACACCCGTTGGTCGCCGTGAGGGTGACGGTGTAGGTGCCTGGCGTCGTGTAGACGTGGCCCGCATTCTGGGTGGCGGCGCTGTTTCCGTCCCCGAAGTCCCAGAGCCAGCTGGTCGGCGCCCCCGAGGAGAGGTCGGTGAAGTCCACCTGGAACGGCGCGGATCCGCTGGTCGTGGAGGACGAGAACCCGGCGGTCGGGGCGCTGGCGATGGACACGTATCCCGCCTTGGTCTCGGTGTCCGCGCAGCCCGGACCGTTCACCGTGAGCGAGACCGCGTACGTGCCGGGCGTGGCATAGGTGTGGAAAGGGCTCTGCAGCGTCGAGCTGCCGCCGTCGCCGAAGTCCCAGCTCCACGAGGTGCCGCTCCCCGTGGACTGGTCGGTGAAGGCGACGTTCATGCCCGGGCAGCCCGCAACCGGCGTCCCGGCGAAGTCCGCGACCACAAGGCAGGGCGGTCCGGCCGCATCCAGCGCCAGCTTCGCGTTCAGGATCCCGGAGCCCAGATCCAGTCCGCCCGAATACGGCTTGGTATTGGCCTCCATGAGCGTGAACTTCTGCACACGGGTCAGCGACGGGTTGTAGGACTCGAGCAGGCCGGCCACGCCGCATGCGTGTGGAGCCGACATGGACGTGCCGTCCAGCAGCGCCACGTACATGTGGGTGGTGTCGGGATCGGCGGGATCGTGGTAGGTGCTCATGATGTCCACGCCGGGCGCGGCGATCTCCACCCACGAGCCGTGGTTCGTGAAGCTGGCGGGCGCGCCCGCCGCGTTGGTCGCCGCCACGGCCATGACGCCCGCCTTGCCCCCGAGGTAGCTGGCGACGCTCGAGCCCGAGTTCCCGGCCGCCGTGATGATCATGACATCGTGGGCCAGGAGGTCGTCCACCGCCGCCTCGAGGCCGCCCGTGTTGGAGGAGCCCCACGAGCAGTTGATCGCCGCCACGTTCACGCCGCGGTCCACCATGCCCGCCACGTAGTTCATCGCCTGCGCCGCCCAGTCCATCCGGACGATCCCGGTCGTGATGCCCTGATAGCGCGCGTGGTATCCGATGCGCAGGGGCATGACCTTGACGCCGTTCCCGGCCCCGGCAGTAGTCCCGTTGCTGTATCCGCCCGCCACACCGGCGACGCCACGGGCGTTGTTGGTGATGGCCGCGACCGTGCCGGCCACATGGGTGCCGTGGCCGTTACCGTCGTTGGGGTCGTGGTCCGTGCCGCCACAGTCGAGATCCAGGCAGGTGACGCCCGGGCCGCCCGCGGTCGAGACGAAGTCCCACCCGATCAGGTCGTCCACGAATCCATTGCCGTCGTCGTCCACGGCATTCCCCGGGATCTCGCCCGCGTTCACCCAGATGTTCCCCTGGGTGACGTTGTCCGAAGGACCGGGCGGGTTGTTGCCGCCCAGGTCGGAGTGGCGGTATTTGACGCCGGTGTCGAGGACCCCGACCACGACCGAGGGGTCGCCGGTCTCGGTATCCCAGGCGAGATCGGCGTCAATGCCAAACGTGTCCCAGTAGTGCCACTGGGGATAGGGGAAGCTGACCGGCGGATTGATGTAGTAGGTGTCGTTCGGAGTCAGGAGGATCGGGTGGAGCCCGATCCGCTCGACGTGATCCACGCCGGGGTTCGCCGCGAAGGCGGCGAGGGCGGTCTCGAGGTCGCGACCGGGGGCCAGCTTGACCGTGTAGTGGCCGGTGAGGTCGGGGAACCGCGAGCCCGCGGGACGGCTCGGGGCCTGGGCGAACTGGCGCTGGAAATCCGTGGCGCCCACGCGGTCGAGGAC
>JBKJXJ010000192.1:0-15124 GCA_046716125.1 Candidatus Eiseniibacteriota bacterium | reverse complement strand
GGGGACATCCCCGGCCCGATGTCGTGTCCGGGGGTGGACAGCACGGCCTGGACCTATCCGCTCAGCCTCTGGGACCACACCCAGGGGGAGGCGGTGACCGGCGGGCTGATCTATCGAAGGATCCCCGGCGCCCAGTTCGGGTTCCCTCCCATCTACGAGGGCGCCATCTTCTTCAACGACTTCTACGCGTCGTGGGTCCGGTGTCTGTTCGAGGGCCAGAGCGGTGTGGGCACGACCTGGGCGTGGCAGTTCGGCGCCACGCTCATCGTGGACTGGCTGCAGGCGCCCGACGGGTCGCTCTACTACTGCCGCCTCCTGAGCGAGGCGACGGCGGGTCCGGGCGAGATCCGCCGCATCCGCTACATCGATCCCGGCCCCGGCGGGACCGGTGTGCCTATCCCCGACGGGCCGCAGCTCGAGTTCCGGGCGCCCTATCCCTCGCCATCGCGCGCCGGGATGACGTTCGATTACTCCACCGTCTCGGAGGGGCCGGTCTCGCTCGCCATCTACGATGTGGGCGGTCGGATGGTCCGGCGCCTCGTAGCCCTCGAACGTGGGGCCCCCGGCGTCCATCGCGCGGCCTGGGACGGGAGGGACGCCTCCGGTCATCGGGTGGCGCCCGGTGTCTATCTCTCGCGGCTGAGCGTGGCGGGTCGGGTCCTCGAGCGACGGGTGGTGCTGACCCAGTAGCCGCCGGCGCCCTCGACCGCATCCCGCCGCTCGGGTAGCATCGCCGCCCCATGACCTTCAAGCTCCAGGCGCCCTACGAGCCCAGCGGCGATCAGCCCGAGGCGATCGCCCAGCTGCTGGAGGGCCTGCGCGGCGGCCAGCGATACCAGACGCTGCTCGGGGTGACCGGCTCGGGCAAGACCCACACGGCCGCCCGCGTGATCGAGCAATGGAACCGGCCCACCCTCGTCATCTCCCACAACAAGACCCTGGCCGCCCAGCTCTACGGCGAGTTCCGCCAGTTCTTCCCCGAGAACGGTGTCGGCTACTTCATCTCCTACTACGACTACTACCAGCCGGAGGCGTACGTCCCGGCGACCAACACCTACATCGCCAAAGACGCCAGCATCAACGACGACATCGACCGGCTGCGCCTGCAGGCGACCTCGATGCTGCTCGAGCGCGAGGACGTCATCATCGTGGCGAGCGTTTCGTGCATCTACGGCCTCGGCACTCCGGAGGACTGGCGCGGCATGCGGGTGGATGCCACCGCCGGCGATCGCATGCGGCGGGCCGAGCTGCTCGAGCGGATGGTGGCGATCCAGTACACGCGCAACGACATCGAGCCCTCGCGCGGCACCTTTCGGGTGCGCGGAGACGTGGTCGAGGTGCACCCGGCGTACGAGGACCAGCTCATCCGGATCGAACTGGACGACGATGTGGTGTCACGCATCTCGGCGGTGGACCCGCTCACCGGCCAGGTCACGCGCCGAATGGACCGGCTGGCGCTCTACCCGGCCAAGCACTTCGTGACGCCCGAGCCGCGGATGCATAGCGCGCTGGCCGGCATCCGGGCCGAGCTGAGCGAGCGGCTCGAGGTGCTGCGCGCCGAGAACAAGCTGCTCGAGGCGCAGCGGCTCAAGCAGCGTACCGACTACGACCTCGAGATGATGGCCGCGGTCGGCACCTGCCCGGGGGTCGAGAACTACTCGCGCCACCTCTCGGGCCGCAAACCCGGCGATCGGCCGGGCTGCCTGCTCGACTACTTCCCGCGCAAGCCGGACGGCTCGCCCGACTTTCTCCTGGTGATCGACGAGTCGCACGTGACGGTCTCCCAGATCGGCGGCATGTTCGAGGGGGACCGCTCGCGCAAGCAGGTCCTGGTGGACTTCGGATTCCGGCTGCCCTCGGCCCTCGACAACCGGCCGCTCCGGTTCGACGAGTTCGAGACGCTGACCGGGCCGGCGCTGTTCGTCTCGGCCACACCGTCGGAGTACGAGCTGCAGAAGAGCAAGGGCGTCATCGTCGAGCAGATCATCCGCCCGACCGGGCTGGTGGACCCCGAACTCGTCATCAAGCCGATCGAGGGCCAGGTGGACGATCTGCTCGAGGAGATCCGCGTGCGGGTCGCGGCGAAGGAACGCGTGCTCGTGACCACCCTCACCAAGCGGATGTCCGAGGACCTCACCGACTACCTCACCGAGGCCGGGGTCAAGGTGCGTTACCTGCACAGCGACATCGATGCGCTCGAGCGGGTCGAGATCCTCCGGGGACTGCGGCTCGCCGAGTTCGACGTGCTGGTGGGGATCAATCTATTGCGGGAGGGGCTCGACCTGCCCGAGGTCTCGCTCGTCGCCATCCTCGATGCCGACAAGGAAGGGTTCCTGCGCTCGGAGCGCTCGCTCATCCAGACCGCCGGCCGCGCGGCCCGCAATGCGGGCGGGCGGGTGGTGCTCTACGCCGACCGGGTCACGGATTCCATGCACCGGGCGATCGAGGAGATGAACCGCCGCCGGGTGAAGCAGCTCGCCTACAACGCTGCGCACGGCATCACGCCCCGCACCATCACCAAGAGCGTCGAGGAGATCATGCGCTCAACCGCGGTGGCGGACGCGATCCACGGGGCCGCGGCGGACGATCTCGGCGCGCTCATGGCGCAGGTGGATCAGGAGGGTCCGGAGGCGCTGCTCGGCCGGCTCGAGGCCGAGATGCTCGAGGCGGCGCGCGCGCTCCAGTTTGAACGCGCGGCCTCGCTGCGCGACCGCATGGACGAGATCCGGCAGACGCTCGCGGCCGCGCGACAGATGGGTCTGGCCGGGGCGGGCGCCGCGCTCAGCGCCGACACCACGGTCGCATCGCGAGGCGTGCGTGAGCCGCGGCGCATCAAACGACGCTTCGGCCCGGATCGCTGAGTCATGCTCGAAGCCATCGCGCTCCAGCTCGTCAGGTACGCGCTCTCGGAGGATGTCGGCACGGGCGACATCACCTCGCTCAACACCATCAAGTCGGGGGTCAACGCCAGGGCGGCCATCGTCGCCAAGGAGGCCGGCGTCGTGGCGGGGCTCGACGTGGCGCGGATCACGTTCCGCGAGGCCGACCCGAATCTCAAATTCCGTCCGCTGGCGAAGGACGGTGACGCACTTAGGCCGGGCCTGGCGGTCGCGCAGGTCATCGGCGACGCGGGCAGCGTCCTCAAGGCCGAGCGCACGGCGCTCAACTTCCTCCAGCGCCTCTCGGGCGTGGCGAGCCTCACGCGCAAGTTCGTGGAACGGATCGCGGGCACCGGCGTGGTCATCCTCGACACGCGCAAGACCACGCCCGGGCTGCGCTTCCTCGAGAAGTACGCGGTCAAGGTGGGCGGCGGCGAGAACCACCGCCTCGCGCTCTGGGACATGTACCTGGTGAAGGACAATCACATCCGTGCCGCCGGCGGTCTGACCGCCGCCATCGATCGCATCGCGCGCACCCGCCAGGGGGATCTGCTGCTCGAGGTCGAGGTCGAATCGGCCGAGCAGCTCAAGGAGGCCCTGCGCCCCGAGGTGGACCGGATCCTGGTCGACAACCGGTCGGTGGCCGAGGTGCGCACCGCGGTCGCCGCGGTGGACGCGTGGTGCCTCGAGCACCCGCCCGCGAGTTCGCGTGGTCCCGCGGGGGCGAAGCGCTGGCCCGAGGTCGAGGTCTCCGGCGGCATCAACCTCGAGAACGTCCGCGAGTACGCCTTGACCGGGGTGGACTACATCTCGGTCGGCGCGATCACGCACTCGGCGCCGGCGCTGGACCTGAGCCTGGAGATCGAAGAAGTTGGCTGACCCCGCCTTCGACCGGAAGCTGTTCGAGCGCTCGCTCGCCACGCGACGGCTCGGCCGGACCCTGATCGCACGCGCCGAGACGCCGTCCACCAATGACCTGGCGTGGGAGGCGCTGGCTACCGGCGCGCCGGACGGCACCGTCGCCGTGGCCGACGCCCAGCCGCGCGGTCGCGGGCGGGAGGGGCGGACCTGGCATCTCGCTCCGGGTAAGGGGCTGGCGCTCTCGCTCGTGCTCCACCAGGGCTGCGACCGGCGACAGATGGGGACGCTGCCGCTCGTGGCCGGCCTCGCCCTCGCGCGGGCGCTCGAGACCCTGGGCGTCGTCACGACCCTCAAGTGGCCCAACGATCTCCTGGCCGGCGACCGCAAGCTGGCCGGCATCCTGTGCGAGAGCCGCCGCCTGCCGGCCGGGACCGACGTGGCGGTGATCGGTGTCGGGGTGAACGTGTCCCAACAGCAGGACGATCTGCCCGTGGACCTGCGCGGGCTTGCGACCTCGCTCGCCATGGAAGGCTGCCGCGCCCCGCGCGAGGCGGTGGCGGCGGCGTTCCTGAACGCGCTCGAGCCGCTCTGGTCGGAGCACCAGGAGGGCGGCCGCGCCGCGGTGCTCGACGCCTGGCGGAAACGCGCCGGCTACTGGGGCCGGAAGGTGACGGTGCGGACGCCGTCCGGCTTGCTCTCCGGCATCGCCCGCGACCTGAGCCCCGATGGCGGGCTCGTCCTGCGGCTCGAGAGCGGCGGCGAAATCGTGGCGCTCGCCGGGGATCTCGACGTCGGCGCGGGAGGGGAGGCGTCATGACGCCCGACGCCGCGCCGCGCCGGCACGGCCGCGGCGCACCGCCGAGCGGGGAGATGCCGTTCCTCGCCCACCTCGACCAGCTGCGCGCGGTGCTCATGCACACCGTCATCGCCTGTCTCCTCGGAGCGATCGCCGGCTGGCTGCTGGCGCCGCGGGTGATGGAGGACCTGATCCGGCGCACGGTCGGGCAGGCGGTCGTGCTCTCGCCGGCCGAGGCGTTCAACGAGCGGCTGAAGCTGGCGCTCATCCTCGGCCTCGTCATGGTCCTGCCCTACGTGTTCTACCGGATCTGGAGCTTCGTCGTGCCCGGGCTGCTCAAGCGCGAGCGCTCGCTCATCCTGCCCATGGCGCTGGGCTCGATGGTGCTCTTCGCCATCGGCGCGTGGGCCGCCTACGGCTACGTGGTGCCGATGGTCATCCAGGTGCTGTCGGGATTCCTCACGCCCAGCATGAAGGCGGAGATCCGCGTCGGCGAGCTGATGGGATTCGCGTACAACATGTCGCTGGCGTGCGGGGTGGTGTTCCAGCTCCCGCTCGTGACGATGTCGCTCACCGCGATGGGGCTGGTCACGCCGGGGTTCCTGCTGCGGCAATGGCGCTTCGCCATCGTCGCCGCGTTCGTCCTCACCGCGATCATCACGCCCGGCGACGTGCTCTCGGCCCAGATCGTTATGGGCGTCCCGATGACCGGGCTATACTTCGCCAGCGTCGGCCTGTCGGCGCTCGTGGCGCGGCGGACGCGCCGCTCGGAGCGGGTCGCGGAGGAGGAGGAGGAGCGAGGTGCCTGAGGCTCGGCGCGATCGGAGTGCGAAGGGAACGCGCGCGCGCGCGCCGGCCCGGTCCTCCCCCCGTCCGGCGAAACGACCGGGCCCGCGGCCCAGGACGCGACCCCCCCAGCGACCGGCCGGGCTGCTCGCGGTGGACGTCGGCAACAGCGACACCGTGGTGGGGATGTTCTCCGGGCGGGAGCTGACGGGTTTCTGGCGCTTCACCAGCCGCGCGGCGACGGTGGACGAGGTCATGCTCAGCCTTGACGTGCTCGGCCGCGCGCAGCGCTGGCCGCGGGAGCTCGGCGCGGTGCTGTGCTCCGTCGTGCCGGCGCTGACCCTGCCGTGGTCCGGCGCGCTCGGGCGGCTGACCGGACGTCCGCCGGTGGAGGTGAACACGGTGACCGCGAAGAGCCTCCCGGTCCGCTATCACGACAAGTCCGCGGTCGGCGCCGATCGCATCGCCAACGCCGTCGCCGCCCGCGCCCTCTATGGCGTCCCGGCCATCGTCGTGGATCTGGGCACGGCGACCACGTTCGATTGCATCTCGCGCCAGGGCGCCTATCTGGGCGGGGCGATCGCCCCCGGTGTCGCGACCTCGGCCGAGGAGCTGTTCCGCCGGGCCGCACGCCTGCCGCGCGTGGAACTGCGCCGGCCGGCGCGGGCGCTGGGCCGCACGACCGAGGAGTCACTCCAGGCCGGCGTGCTCTGGGGCGCGGCCGGTCAGGTGGACGCGCTGGTGCGACGGCTCGCCCTTGAGATGAAGGGCACGCCCGCGGTGATCGCCACCGGCGGGCTCGCGGCCATCATCGCCCCCGAGTGCGAGACCATCAACCGCGTCGACGAAGCCCTCACCCTCAAGGGCATGCGCCTCATCTGGGAGGATGCACGTTGATCATGAACCTCGCCCCCAGCATCATGCGGTCCGCCGCGGCCGCCTCGCTCATCCTCGCGCTCGCCGCCACGCTCGCTGGCGGACAGACGCATGCGCCGGCACATCCAGCCGCGCCGCCCCGTCGCCCGACGACCGGCTCGAGCCCCGGGGCACTTCAGTCCCGCGGGCTGCCCCCCGGGCGGCCCCGCGCGATCACCGACAGTGCGACCGTGATGTACATGGTGCGGGCACTCGCCCATCCGCGGATGGAAGGACGTGGCGCCGGGACCGCGGGACTCGACTCGGCGGCGGCTCTGATCGCCGGCGAGATGCGATGGCTCGGTCTCGCGCCGGGCGGCGACGACGGCACCTACTTCCAGCGGTTCGAGGTCACGACCGGTGTCGCGGTCGGCGCGCCGTGCGCGATCACGATCGGGGAGCGGCACTTCCCGGTCGGCGACCACTTCCAGCCGCTCGGATTCTCGAACAACGGCACGCTCACCGCGCCGGTGGTGTTCGTGGGCTACGGCATCTCGGCCCCGGGTTTCGAGTACGACGATTACGCCGGGATCGACGTGCGGGACAAGCTGGTGCTGGTGCTCGGCAACGAGCCCGGCGAGATGGACTCGACCAGCCGCTTCGACGGCACGATCAACACCCCGCATGCCGAGGTCCGCACCAAGGCGATCAACGCGCGCGAGCATGGCGCCCTCGGGCTGCTGGTGGTGAACGGACCCCGCCATCACGCGGGCGAGCCGCTGCGGAAGCCGCGCACCGAGGGCGCCGGCTACATGACCAGCGGGCTGCTCGCGGGCTACGTCTCCGAACCGGTTGCGGCCGCGCTGCTCGCCGCTTCCGGCCTGGACCTCGCCACCCTGCAAAGCGGGATCGACGCGTCGACGACACCCCACAGCGTCGCGCTCTCAGGGACCGCCGCCGTCACCATCACCCTCAAGCGCACGCGCGCCTCGATCAAGAACGTCATCGGGTGGATCCCCGGGAAGGACACCACCCGCACCCTGGTCGTCGGCGCCCACTACGATCATCTGGGCTACGGTGGCGAGTCGTCGCTGGCGCCCGATTCGCGCCTTCCGCATCTCGGCGCCGATGACAACGCCTCGGGGGTGGCGGCGATGCTGAGCGTCGCAGGCGGGCAGACGCAGCAGGCCCGCTCCGATCGCACGCCGCAGCACAACCTGGTGTTCTGCGCCTTCGCGGGCGAGGAGATGGGGCTGGTGGGATCGTCCCACTTCGTGGACGACCCGACGCTGCCGCTCCCGACCGTCGAGGCGATGCTCAACATGGACATGGTGGGCCGTCTCAGGAACAACCGGCTGATGGTCATGGGCGTGGGGACCGCGGCCGAGTTCCCGGCGCTGACCGCGCAGGTGAACGAGCGCGCCGCGTTCGACCTCAAGACCTCGGGCGACGGCTACGGCCCCAGCGACCACTCGTCGTTCTACAAGCGCAAGGTCCCGGTGCTGGCGCTCTTCACCGGCGCCCATACCGACTACCACAAGCCGACCGACAGCGCGGGCCTCGTCGAGGCGGCGGGGTTGTGGCGGGTGGCGAGCTTCGCCGGCGACCTGGTGGCCGCGCTCGACCGGGGCCCAAGGCCCACGTTCCAGCAGGCCAGGTCCGACAGCAGCGTCGGCCGCATCGCCGGCGGCGGAGGGTACGGGGCCTACCTCGGCACCATCCCGGACTACATGCAGACCGAGGGCGGGGTGCTCCTCTCCGGGGTGAGGACATCCAGCCCGGCCGACAGCGCCGGCCTCAAAGGGGGCGACGTGATCGTCCGGTTCGACGGCGTGCGGGTGGACAACATCTACGACTACACGTTCGCGCTCCGCTCGCGGAAGCCCGGCCAGCAGGTGCGCATCACGGTCAAGCGCGGCGAGGCCGAGGTCGAGCTGCTCGCGGTGCTCGGGAGGCGCAAGTGAACGCCCGCCGGGCGGTGGCGGGGATCGCGGCCGTGGCCGCGATGGCGCTGGTCACGGCGCTCTCGCTGCTCGGGACACCCGCGGGCGGGCGGCGCGACGCCGAGGGAGGCGAGTGGGCGGCGCTGGCGCCGCCGATGCCGGGGGCGGCGTCGGCCGATTCGCTCATCCGCGACGGCGAGGGGCACTTCGCGAAGCTCTGGCAGCTCACCTTCGGCGGCGAGAACGCCGAGGCCTACTGGTCGGCGGATGGGCGCAAGCTCATCTTCCAGTCCACCCGCGACGGCTGGCCGTGCGATCAGCAATACGTCCTGGAACTGGCGACCGGTTCGGTGCAGCGCGTGAGCACCGGGACCGGGCGCACGACCTGCGGCTACTTCTACGACAATGACCGTCGCGTGCTGTTCTCCTCGACCCACCTGGGCGGGGACAGCTGCCCGCCGCCCCCCGATCTCTCCCAGGGTTACGTCTGGTCCATCTACGCCGACTACGACATCTTCACCGCGCGTCCCGACGGCTCGGACCTGCGCCGGCTCACCGCTGCCCCGGGTTACGACGCCGAAGCGACGGTCTCGACCGACGGTCGCACCATCGTGTTCACCTCGGTCCGGGACGGCGATCTCGATCTCTATACCATGCGCACCGACGGGACCGGGGTCACCCGCCTCACCGACCGGTTGGGGTATGACGGCGGCGCGTTCTTCTCGCGTGACGGCAAGTGGATCTGCTGGCGCGCCGACTATCCCGCCGACTCCATGGCCGCGGGCTACCGGACCCTGTTCGCCCGTCATCAGGTGCGCCCGAGCGCGATGGACCTGTGGGTCATGCGCTCCGACGGGACCGGCAAGCGCCAGGTCACCGACAAGCCGGGCGCCTCGTTCGCGCCCTACTTCACGCCCGACGGCCGCTCCCTCATCTATTCCTCGAACTGGGAGAACCCGCGCGGCCGTGATTTCAACCTTTACCTCGTCCCCAAGGAGGGCGGAGAGCCGGTCGCCGTGACCAAGGACCCAAGCTTCGACGGATTCCCGATGTTCTCCCCGGACGGCCGCTGGCTCGCTTTCTCCTCGAACCGTGGAGCGCGCGCGAGAGGGGAGACCAACCTCTTCCTCGCCGAGTGGCGTCACTGAGCCACGGGGGCCGTCGCGCCCCCCCGGCCACGAAGTCCGTGTCGTGGGCGGCCTCCCCGGTCTGGGTCGTCGCGGGCCTGCTGGCGTTCTTCCTCAGCCAGTACGCGAGCGCGTTCTCGATCCCGTTCATCAACGACGACTACATCTTCCTGGACCGCACCCGGGCGGCCGGCTTCCTCGATCTCTGGGGCTTCAAGACGCTGGCGTTCCACTGGTACCGCCCCTGGTCGCGCGAGCTGCACTACTGGACGCTTCAGAACGTGTTCGGCGCGCGGGAGCTGCCGTTCCACCTCGCGAGCTTCATCCTGTGGCACGCGGTGCTCGTGAGCTTCTGGGCGCTGACCCGCCGCCTGGCCGGGACGGTCGCGGCCGCGGTCGCGGTGGCCGGGATGGCGGCGCTGGCGGCGTGGGGCGTGCCCATCCTCTGGGTGGCCGGAGTCCAGGAACTATGGATGCTCCTGTTCGCGCTCCTCACGCTCCATGCCTGGGTGGCCGGGCGACGGTGGCTCGCGACCGCGGCGCTGGTGGGGGCGCTGCTCAGCAAGGAGACGGCGGCGGTCGTGGCGCCGCTGGCGATCGCGTGCTCGCTCACGATCGAGCGCCGCCGCCCCAGAGAGCTCCTCCGGCATGCGCTCCCTCTGATCGTCGTCACCGCCCTCTGGGCGCTCGTCCATCCCGTGCTCGGCGGACGGCTCTGGCATCCGCTCGACGCTCCGCTCGAGCCCGGGGCCGGGCCCGGGGGCCCGGTGACCGTCCTGCGGGCCGCGCTCGTCGCGGTGAACCTGGACTCGATCCCGCGCCCCGAGCGCGGATGGGCCGCGGCGCTCGCGCCCGGCGTGCTCGGCGCCGTGCTGCTGGGGGCGATGGTCGTGTTCGGCGCCGTCGGTGCGCGACGCGCCCCGGCGCTGCCGTCGGCCGCGCTCCGCCCGCTGCTCCAGTTCGGAGCGCTGTGGGCGGTGCTCGGCTGGTCCCCGCTCCTCATGCCCTCGCTTGGCTGGCACGCGTACTACGCCCTGCTCGGCTGCTTCGGGGCGTGGCTGGCCCTCGCCGGATGGCTCGCGCGCCGGCCCGCCGTCGCCGTGGCGCTGGTCGCCGTCCTCGCGCTGCTGCGACCGGCGCGGGCCGACACGCCGTCGCTCGACTGGGGGAGCGAGTGGTATCAGCGCCGTGCCGCCGAGTTCATCGGCGCCATGCGCAGCCAGATGCTCGAGACGCACCCGCGCCTTCCCGCACACTCGCGGCTCTTCTTCGTGCGCGTGCCGAGCAACGTGGGCTTCCTGGCGGGGGATGGGCCGGCGCTGCGGGTGTGGTACGGAGACTCCACGCTGCGCGGCGGCTACTACTCATCCTATCGCCCGCGCGATCCGGCCGGGCCCGGCGGTACCGATCTCTTCTTCCGCTTCGACAGCACGGGCGGATGGGTCGAGGTCACGGCCGGCGCCGAGGACGTGCCGCGGGCGCGCGCCCGGAATCCGCGCTGGGAGCAGGACCAGGTGACGCTCGCCCGCGCGCTGGCGGTGGGCGGCGATTGGCCCCGCGCGGCGGCGGAGTTCGTCAAGCTCGCCGAGGCGGAACCGGCGCGCTTCGACTATGCGTTCGATGCCGCGGTGTGCTTCGAGTCGCACGGCGACTCAGCCGCCGCCGGCGAGTGGTACGCGCGCGCCGCCGCGCTCCCGGGCGCCGATTCCGAGGCGCGAAGGAACGCCGAACGCCTCGCACACTTGCGGGGCCGTCGGTGAGCCGTTAACGTCGCGCGCACTCGCGCCACATCGTGCTTTTAGAGCTCCGGGGGGAGGTCCGTCTGGGCAAGCGCATCCGATTCGACGCCGCCGCACGCGAGGCGCTCCGCCAGGGCGTGGAGCAGCTCGCGGGGGCCGTGCGGGTGACGCTGGGGCCGAGGGGCCGCAACGTCGTCATCGACCGGAAGAGCGGCGCTCCGGTCATCACCAATGACGGTCTCGCGATCGCCCGCGAGATCGAGCTCGACAACCCGTTCGCCAACCTCGGCGCCCAGCTCATCAAGGAGGCCGCCTCGCGGACCGGCGAGGTGGCTGGCGACGGAACCACCACCGCCACGGTGCTGGCCCATTGCGTCGTCATCGAGGGGCTCAAGGCCGTGGCCGCCGGACACAATCCGATGGCGGTCAAGCGCGGCGTGGATCGCGCGGTGGTCCTGGTCGTCGAGGAACTGCGCCGCCAGGCGCGGCAGGTGAGCGGCCGCGAGGACATCGCCCGGGTGGCGACGGTCTCGGCCAACGACGATGCCGCGATCGGCAAGCTGATCGCCGAGGCGATCGAGCGCGCCGGCGTCGAGGGCGTCATCACCGTCGAAGAGGGGCGCGGCCTGGACTCCACGCTCGAGGTGGTCGAAGGCATGCGATTCGATCGCGGCTACCTCTCGCCCTACTTCGTCAACGACCCCGAGACCATGGCGGTCGTCCTCGAGGACGCGCTCGTCCTGCTGACCGAGTTCAAGGTGACCGCCGTCCAGGATCTGCTGCCGGCGATGGAGCACGCCGCCGAGGTCAGCCGTCCGCTGCTCGTGGTCGCCGAGGACGTCGAAGGGGAGGCGCTCGCGGCGCTGGTGGTGAACCGCCTGCGTGGCACCGTCGCCTCGGTGGCAGTGCGGGCGCCGGCGACCGGCGACGAGCGGCGCGAGATCCTCGAGGACCTGGCCGTCTTGACCGGGGCGCGCGTACTGAGCACCGAGCGCGGCACGCCGCTCGATAAGATCGGCCCCGAGGACCTGGGCCGCGCCAAGCGTGTGGTGGTGGACCGCGAGACCACGACGCTGGTGGAGGGGCGCGGAAAGCAGAGCGAGATCAAGGCGCGCATCGCGCGCATCAAGCGCCAGATCGATGAGGAGGATGCCGACTGGGAGCGCGAACGGCTCCGGGCGCGCCTCGGACGGCTGACCGGCGGCGTCGCCGTGATCCACGTCGGCGCCGGCTCGGAGCTGGAGATGAAGGAGAAGAAGACGCGCATCGAGGATGCGCTTGCCGCGACGCGCGCGGCCGTCGAGGAGGGCGTCGTGGTCGGCGGCGGTGTGGCGCTCCTGCGGACCCAGACGGCGCTGCGGGCGATGGACCTGCCGGCCGAGGAAGCCATCGGCCGCGACATCATCGTGCGCGCGCTCGAGGAGCCGGCGCGGCAGATCGCGGCCAACGCCGGAGCGGAAGGGGCGGTCGCGGTCGCCCGCATACGCGAGGGAAAGGGCGGGTTTGGATACAACGCCGCGACAGGGGTTTACGGCGACCTGCTCGCGTGGGGGATCATCGACCCGGTCAAGGTGGCGCGCTGCGCGCTGCAGAACGCCGCGAGCATCGCGTCCCTCGTGCTGACCACCGACGCGGTGGTCGTGGACATGCCGGAGGAGGAGGCGGGCGAAGGTGGGGGGCCGACCGATGGCTAGCCGCCGAGCCTCAACGTCCACGCCCGCGAGCGACGCGAGGGCGGCCCGGGCCCAGGTGCGTGCCTACTTCGCGGCGTAACCGCCCGGTGCCCGGAAGCACCTGCGCAGCCTGCGCGCGAAGAAGTGACGTCCATGCCCCGCCGTGTGACCAAGTAACGGGGCCCTCCATCCGTCCCGGGGCGGATGAAAGTGGTGGGGTCCATGAGGGCCTACGCGATAGTGGTCGGAATCTTGTTCATGATCGCAAGCACATACGGCATCATGCGGACTCTTCTATCCGCCGTGCGGCGGATGAATTGACAGGGTCTTCAACTCGTTCCGCATCGAGTTGAGAATGACTGGGCCTTGCATCCGCGCCGGCGCGGATAGAAGGCCCTGTCATTCCCGGGACCGACCTAGCCCCGACCCTGCGGCCGGGACGCAGCCAGGGCCTCGAGCGATCCGATCTCCGTGCCGTCTGGCAAGCGAAGAGTCCGTGGCGGCTCGAGCGCGTCGCTGCGGACGACCGCGAGCCCGATCCAGCCCGCGTCCTCACCCACGGCGCTGGTGAGCATGCCGGCCGGTCCGCCGTCGGCGCTCAGGTCGGCGGGCACTGCCGGCGCGGGGCCCGGTCCACCCACGCGCGCCAACCTCCGCCGCACGCTCTTGTAGGTGATGAGGCGCATCAGCACCTCCTGGCCGGTGAAGCAGCCCTTGTCGAGGTGGACCTCGTGGGCGAGCCCCACCTCGAACGGCGTGAACGCCTCGACGATCTCGTGCCCGTGCGCGGGGCGGCCGGCGCGGATCCGCGACCGCTCGGCCACCGCGTCGTCGTCGGAGGCAGCTGCTCCGGCCTCGCCACCGACCGCGAGGCGCTCTCCATCGGCGATGTACAGGACCGCCGGGACACCATCCCGCTCGGAGAGCGTGCCGGCGGCCAGCCCCGCGGCGCCGGACGAAAACCCCACCGGCAGACTCGACGACCGATCCTCGATGCGCACGTCGTCGCGGAAGATGTGACGGTCGAGGAAGGCGGCAAGCTCGGCGCCTGACGCGTCGTCCCGCACCAGCCACACCGCCCCATCCGCGGTCACGCCCACGACGGCGCGATGCAGGAGTCGTCCCCGGAAGTCGCAGAACAGCGTCGCGCGCACCTGCCCCGGAGACAGGTCACCGAGGATGTTGGTCGAGATGCGGTGCAGCAGGGGAAGCGCGTCGGTGCCCGTCAGGCGCAGCACGGTGGTGGCGCTCATCCCGGGGTCCGGTCGTGGGTCCGCACGCGGCGATGCTACGGAGCGCGAGTCCGCGCGGCAAGCGACGGACCACATCGCGCTCGGGGCGTTGGCGGCCCGCCATGCCCGATGCTAGAGTCCCGAACTCTTCGGGAGCCCGTGATGATCTCCAGCGATACCCTCGCCGATATGCTCGAAACGCTCGTCAATATCCCCAGCGAGACCGGCCGCGAGGCCGCGATCTCCGAGTGGATGGAGACACGTCTGCGCGCCATCGGGCGGGGCGAGATCCTGCGCTCCGGGCACTCGCTGGTCTGGCGCGGTCCGCGGGGGAAGAGCGCGCGTCCGCTGGTGGTGCTGGCCGGCCACCTCGACACTGTCCCTGCGAACGATAACGCGACCGCGCGACGCGCCGGGGGCCGGCTCTACGGCCTCGGCTCGAGCGACATGAAGGCCGGAGACGCCGTGATGCTGGCGTTGCTCGAGACGCTCGACCCCGAGCGGCTGCGCTTCGATCTGGCCGCGGTCTTCTACGAGGCCGAGGAGGGTCCGCTCGAGAAGAACGGCCTGACGAAGCTTCTGGCCGGAATGCCGTGGCTCAAGCAGGCGCGGCTCGCCATCCTCCTCGAGCCGACCGACCTCAGGGTCGAGCTGGGCTGCATCGGTTCGCTCAACGCCGAGGTGCGCGTGACCGGCAAGAGCGCCCACAGCGCCCGGCCGTGGCTCGGGGTCAACGCCGTCGAGCGCGCGGCGACGTGGCTCTCGGAGATCACCCGGTTCCCGGTCACCCCCGCCACGATCGGCGGCGTGGAGTATCGCGAGACCCTTCAGATCACGACGCTTCGCGCCGGGCGGGCGAAGAACGTCGTGCCCGACGAGCTGGTCGCCAACCTCAACTATCGCTTCCCGCCCGACCGCACGCTGGAACAGGCCGAAGCCCGGCTGCGGGCACTGGTCCCGGCGGAGTTCGAGTTCAGATTGGTGGACGCGGCCGCACCGGGCCTGGTCTGCCACGACCTCGCCGAAGTGCATGAGTTCGTGACCCGCTTCGGCGCGGGCGTCGCGGGGAAGCAGGGTTGGACCGACGTCGCCCAATTCACCGGCGCGGGTGTGGCGGCGTTCAATCTCGGTCCCGGTATCCCGGAGCAGGCGCACCAGGTGGGGGAGTACTGCCCGATCGAGAACCTCGAGACCGCCTATCGCTGGCTCGCCGAATTCCTCTCCGGGCCGGCG